>JBAZOP010000014.1 GCA_041648665.1 bacterium
ACCGCAAGGCCCGGCCATGCCAAGACAACTCCACGGTGAAGCGCATTGTGCCGTTTCATTGTCACCAGTTAGGAGTTTAGTCATGGCCTACGATGTCGCATTGCAAGACGACCACGGAACAGGGAGTTTCGACGATCTTGCGAAGAAAACCTTCCTGTCGAACGTCGTGCGCGCGTTCGTTCGCTCGCTGCGCGCGGCGGACTTTGTGAGCATGGCCCCGATTTCCGGCAAGACGAGCGAAGACTACATTCGCATCGTCCCCGAAGTCACCCCGGAAATTCACGATCCGAACGCTGAGATCGCCGGGCAGACGCTCGAAAAGACGGTCGGCACCGTCCGCATCGAGGACAAGGAAACCATCGCTGCGGTCTACCTGTCCAAGCGCGACGCGCTCATTTCCCACTACGACGAGAAGGGTGAGACCGCGTTCGCCTGCGGCTACTCCCTGGCCAAGCAGGTGGATGAGCACGTGCTCCGACAGTTGATCGTCGCCGCCCAGACTTCCGCCAGCGGCAACTTCAAGGGCGGGCAGTCCGTGTCCGAGACCGGGACGTTCGCTACGATCTTCGGAATCACCACGCCGTCCGTGACAGCCTCCAAGCTGTTGCAGACCGCCATTCAGAAGCTCGACCTCCAGTTCTACCAGGACGATGTTCCCGAAAATGAGCAGAAGGTCATCTTCTGCCGACCGGACATCAAACTGGCGCTGCGGCAGGACGACACGCTGATGAGCCGCGACTTCACGTCGCCGATGTTCGCCAACAAGGAGTTGGGGACATTGACGATGGTGGAAGGCCACCCGGTCATCCCGACGAACGCCTTCCCGCGAAGCAGCTTCACCGCCGTCACGACCGGCCCGACCAAGCAGGGGACTTACGTGTACATCCCCGACGCCAGCAAGGTGGCGATGGTCGTCGCCAGCAGGCAGGCCCTCAAGGGCGTCATGGCCGAAGGCGTGACCGTCACGATTGACTGGATACCGGTGCGGCGTTCGTGGCTGTGCACAGCCGCCATCATGAAGGGGTTGGACACGTACCGGCCCGAATGCGCCGGGATCGTGGTGTCCAGCGCGTAGTTCTCTTTTACTTGGGGCGGGGTGCTACATCCCCGCCCCGCGTTTCTCTACGAAAGGAGATATCGCATGGGCACGGCCCCGCCGAACAACACCAGCGCCTACGCCGCATACACCAGCAAGCAGACGCTCATCCGTGACTTGCAGCAGGCGTGTCGCAGCGATCCCCTCGTCATGGAGATCGTCTACCGCCTCAATCGTTCCAATCTCGCCGATGCGTCCATTACCGACGGAGCGACCGTTTACGGCACCGCCGGGTTCTGGGAATCGGCGGAATGATCACTACCTGAAAGGAGCCTCGAAATGTCGCAAGACAATCGCATTCAGTACGGCCCGAAGAACGTGGCCTTCATTGACTCGGATGTTGGCATCGGCTGCATCGCCGGAGTGGGCGCTGTGCCCACCGCGCTGGCCGCCTATGTCACCGCCGACGAGTTCGGCGACGGCAAGAACCACCGGACGGTGCTGACCTGCACGGATTTGGAAGTTGCCACCGTGGACAACGGCACCGCAGGACACGGCGGGGGAACCAAGATTTACGATTTCCCCAAAGGCCTGATCGCCACCGGCCCCGGAATCATCAAGGCTGACAGCATCGTCGTGGACGGCACCGGACTCCCGAACGATGCCGCGTTCGTCCTCTCCGTTGGTTCTGTCGTTGCGACCAGCGTGGTCGTGACACTCACCGGCACGATGGCCGACATCATTGACCAGTTGTCGCTCACGCTATCCACCAGCGTCAGTTGCGTCAACAACAATTCGTCCGTTCTGGGCCTGAGCATCATTGACGGCAGCGGCACCGCCGTTGACGCCTACCTGAACGTCTCCGGCACGGCAGGCTCCCTGGACGCCGACGGGACGCTCACCTTCACCGGCAAGATCGAGATCAACTGGACCAACCTCGGTTACTCCGGCGAATGAGCATGTTCGATAAGGTCTACGTTCTGAATCTGGACCGTAGACCTGAACGCTTGCGGTCGTTCTGGAAGGGCTACTCGCAGTCCGGGTGGCCCTTCCAGACGCCGGAGCGCGTATCCGGGCTGGACGGCTCCAAACTGCCCCTTCCCGCATGGTGGACGCAAACCGGCGGGGCGCTCGGCTGCCTGTTCTCTTACTTCCGCATCTTTGAAGATGCTATCACCCACGGACACGATGCCATATTCGTGTTCGAGGATGATTGCACCTTCTCTGCGGACTGTTCGGAGCGCATCTTGCCGTTCATGGACTCTGTGCCCTCAGATTGGGAACAGATTTACTTGGGCGGACTCCTGCGCGGAATGATCAAGTACCCGCCTTCGCAGGTGAATGAACACGTGGTAGCGTTGCGCGGAATTACAGGGACATGGGCGACCGGCTATCGCCTTCCCTTCATGCAGAAGTGGTACAAGTGGGCTTGGGAGCATCTCTACAATGCGCGCCCGCTGGGCGGCAAATGTCACTTGGACTGGATGTTCTGTTCCTATCAGTGCGAGTTTGCGCCGAAGGTCTACGCGCCGCACCCGTGGATCTGCGGCATGATGCCCGGCGCATCGGATATATGCTGGCGCGTCTACTCGCGCGAACACTTCTTCAACTGGACGGACAACCACGTTGACCTGAACTCGGAAATTATCTCCGCCGTCAACGACCAGGTGCTATTCCCGCTGGCGCAACTGAACTTCAACTGCGGCAATGGCCCGTTCAGCGGAGAGGTATCCTGGGGCGTTCGCAAGGCCATACCGCAGGCTTCTTAGGGCGCGCCCCGGTTGACGCCGCCCTTCCGTCAACAAGCCCAACGGGGCGCGCCCGCCCCCTGATAGCTGGAGGAGAGGCATGTGCCGACCATCATTCACGTGGAAGAAGGAGTAACGTCCATGTCGGGAGCGACCGTCGTACAGTTCACCAGCGCGGGCCGCGATAATCTGTCCATCGCTGTCGCCGCGGCCTATCTGGCTGGCCCGCCCACCCCCGAAACGCCTGAAGCCCTGCGCTACGGCGCGACGGTCATTGAGATTGACTCGACGGAACTGAACCTTCTCGCCTACAATATTGCCTCCGCCATCGGCTCGCAGTCCGACAGCACCAGTGTTTCAGTCAGTGAAAGCCCGTCGCTGAGCGAGTCCAACAGCGATTCCGTGAGCGTGAGCGATTCCGAGTCGGAGTCCGATTCGGGCAGCGTGTCGAACTCCAACAGCGTCAGCGCATCGGACAGCGTCAGCCTGTCGGGCAGCAACAGCACGTCCGTTTCTACGTCGAACAGCGTCAGCCAATCGCCCTCAATTTCAACATCGAACAGCGTAAGCGCGTCGAACAGCGTGAGCACGTCCAATAGTGTCAGCGCGTCCAACAGCGTCAGCGCGTCCAACAGTGTCAGTGCATCCAACAGTGTCAGTGCATCCAACAGTGTCAGTGCGTCGAACAGCGTGAGCGCATCGAACAGTGTGAGCCAGTCGCCCTCAATTTCGACCTCTAACAGCGTGTCGGTAAGCAACTCCGAGAGCACCAGCGATTCCACTTCCGTTTCCGCAAGCAACAGCCCATCCCTGAGCGTGTCGAACTCCGTGTCTGTCAGCAACAGCGAATCGGCCAGCGAAAGCGCGTCCGAGAGTGCAAGCGAGTCCACGTCGGAGAGCGCGAGCGATTCTACGTCGGTTTCCGTGAGCAACAGTCCATCCCTGAGCGAATCCAACTCGGAGTCGGCCTCAAACAGCGAAAGCGCATCCGAGAGCGCAAGCGAATCGGCTTCAGAGTCTACCAGCAACAGCACATCGCAAAGCCCATCCATTTCCACGTCAAACAGCGTGAGTGCATCCAACAGCCTTTCAGTCTCGAACTCGAACAGCGTGTCCGTCTCGAACAGCAACTCCGAGTCGGACAGCACCAGCACATCCGCTTCAGAGGCCGCGTAAATGGCCCTGCTCCCCACAGGAAACGTCGGCGGAGATGTCGTCGGCCCGTCAACCGCCGTAGATTCCGATCTCGCATCCTTCAACGGCGCGACAGGCAAGATCATTAAAGACAGCGGCTTGGCCGTGGTCACTACGCTCGGCACACCCGGCACGGACTCCCAAATACCAACGGCAAAAGCAGTCCGAACTGCCATCACTTCCGGTGTTAATGACCACGGCTCGCTTACCGGATTGACCGACGATGACCATACTCAGTACACGAAGAAGGCCACGCTTGCGGCGAAGGGCAGCATGTACGCCGCCAGTGCGGCCAGCACCCCCGCCGAAGTGGCCGTTGGCGCAAACGGCACCGCCCTTGTCGCCGACAGTGCTCAGGCGGCAGGCGTCAAGTTCGCCGTGCAGTATGACACATGGAATATCCTCATCGGGGACGGCGTAAATGAAATCCCGACAGGCGTTCTGGGATATATCCGCATGGACTACGCGGGCGCGATAGATTCCGTCGCGCTGTATGCGAAAGAGTCCGGGTCGCTGGCCGTGGATATCTGGAAGGACGTTCACGCCAACTTCCCGCCCACCGATGCCGACAGCATTACCGCATCCGCGCCGCCTACCCTGAGCGCGGAACAGTCCACGGAGAACACCGCCCTTACCGGGTGGACCAAGACCTTCGCCGCCGGCGACGTGTTCGCGTTCAACGTGGATAGCGTGGACACCATCACACAGGCGACGCTCTGCCTGAAGGTACACCGAACATGATTATCGTACACTTCGCTTCCGGCAGCACAGTCGGCGTCTCGAACAGCCTGTCCGTGTCCCTGAGCGAATCCACGTCGGAATCGTTGAGCACGTCCAACTCGACCAGCGACAGCGTATCGCAGAGTCCTTCCATCAGCACGTCCAACAGCGTCTCCCTATCGGACAGTGTAAGCGATTCGCAGAGCCATTCGGGCAGTCTGTCCACATCGCGCAGCACCAG
The DNA here is from genome assembly GCA_041648665.1 of bacterium. Lineage (NCBI taxonomy): Bacteria > bacterium. Next base: position 4,940 of record JBAZOP010000014.1, read on the forward strand.
TAGTTCAACATCAAACAGCGTATCGCAGTCCGCCTCGATTTCCACGTCCAATAGCGTCAGCACGTCCAATAGTATCAGTGCGTCCAATTCTGTCTCAACAAGCCAGAGTGCATCGAACTCATCCTCTATCAGCGCGAGCCAGTCCCCGTCCATATCGACCTCCAACAGCGTGTCGCATTCCGATAGCTTGTCTGTCTCTAACTCTAACAGCGTATCACATTCCAACAGTCTGTCGGTGTCCAACTCAGACAGCCTGTCCGTGTCGAATAGCAACTCCGTTTCCACGTCGGAGAGTGCGAGCGATTCTACGTCGGTTTCCGCGAGTAACAGCCCATCCCTCAGCGTGTCTAACTCTGAGTCCGTCAGCAACAGCACGTCCAACAGCGTGTCGCAAAGCAACTCTACGTCCACATCAGCCAGTGAGTCCTCGTCTGAAAGCACATCGAACAGCGTGTCTCACTCCAATAGCCTTTCAGTTTCTAACTCCAACAGCGTTTCCAACAGCAACTCGCTATCCGTGTCCAACTCGGATTCAATCAGCCTGAGCAACTCCGATTCCATCAGCGTGTCTAACAGCAACTCCGAAAGCGACAGCACCAGCGCGTCCGCATCCGCCGCAGCCGTTTGCCCATCTTCCTGCGAGGCGTGCGCCGGCAGTTACTACACGGACATCAGCGCCTTCGACGGCGCGTGTGGGTCCGGTGCTTTTGTGGGCGTGGAAGAGTACGTGCGCTACCCAGATAGGTGTTGGTGGGCACCACAGGCAACCTATTTCGACGATGATACTGTACCGGCCTTTACGTTGTTCACCGATGTCGGCGTTGGGCTTCAGTGCGGCACAGACTACGCCGGCAAGTGGTCGTTGTACTTCCAAATGTTCGACAACAATACAGAGGAGGTCGTCGGATGGGCGCTCTACGCACTGGACGCCCAGCCTTGCCCTGACAACATCTATACGCTCGTGGACAGTCTCGGCGCGGGCTGGCCCGAGACAATTCTGGTCTACTGAGGAGAGTCACATGGTGTTTACCAAGGCGGAATTAGCGGCCAAGCGAGTCGCCGCTGAGGCTTATATCAATGCGCGGTGGGCGAAGCAGGTCAACGCGATTCTCGGACCGGACGCCGACGCAACAATGCGCGAGGCGGCCATTGTAAGACTGGTCCAGGCCGGGGTGCTCACGGCATTTCGCGCAGCCCCCGTAGCGAAGGAGTTGGGCCTTGCTGTCGGCCAGTAAACTGAAAGCGCTTGAGCCGCGCCCCGCCGCGCGCGTGTTGCACGGCGGCTGCTGCCATGCCGACCCGTACACTCCCGAAGAACTCGCCAAAGCTGCCGCTCGCAAGGCCGCACTTGACAAGACGCCGGCGGTCGGGTAAACTCCCCTGCGTGGAGGGTACATGAAGGCGATACGGGCGGGTGTCGTTATTCCCTCGCGAAACGAGGGCGACTGGTTGCGGCGCACGGCGGAATCCGTCCGCGATACCGTACCCCCGTCATGGGATATCTGGCATGTAGACGACGCCAGCGAACGCCCGGAACCCGACCTCTCCGACCTGAACGTGCGCGAATGCCCGCAGCCTCGCAGAATTGGCGCGGCGCGCGCACGGGCAGTCGGCATCTACAATGCCCTGCAAGACCCTTCTGTGCAGGGCGCGGTCACGTGCGATTCCCATATGCTCTTTGGCGCGGGGGAAGCACTGGGCGCGCTGATTGAAGAAAATCAGCGTTTTGTCACACACAAGGCGTTGCCCAAAGACTACACGCCCCCGATGTGGGAAGCGCAAGTCCATGTAGCCGAAGACAAGTTGCTTCGACTGATGCAAGTGGCCGTCGAGCATGACTGTTTCGCCTACCTGTCCCCCTGCCGTCAAGGCCCGGCGACTCTGAATGTCGAGAATGGGCTGTATCGCGCGCGCTACACGCTTGCGCGCGGGCCGATGCCCGCAGAACTGCCCACCGCCGCATTCAACGGCGGCTGCTATGCCGGAAGCAGAAACGCATGGGAGAGCATTGGCGGCTATCCGCAACTGCCGGGGCACTTCGGATTTGAGGAAGAAATCCTGTCCCTGCTGGCGGCGGCGCATCAGATTCCCATCGTCTGCCTCACGCAGATATCGCCGTGGCATCTATTCCGGTCGCAAGGCACGGACCCCATCCCATGCCCGTACTCAACGTCGGAAGACCGCGAACTGGACAATCTGGCCGCCGTCTATCGGCTGGCGTTCCCCGAAGATATGTGGCAACTGCGCTGGCGCAATACGCTGGCAAAGAACATCCTGCCAGGCCGCGTCCGCCCCGTGCCGGAGTACATTCTGCGCGAGGTAGAAAAGCCTGAGTTCACCGCATACCGCAACATGGTGCAGGAGGGCTTCGCATTGCGCGGAGACGCCCTGATCGCGGAACTGGACGCCAAGCGCGCGGCGGACCATGCGTTTCTTGAAGCGCGCGCGAAAGGATAGCGACGATGGTTATGATGGCGCCGACGATTGTGAAGGAAGCCAAAGACCCCTGCGTTGAGAAGGTTCACTGCTGCGGGCATGAAACCGGGATGCTGTTCAAGATTCAGGACAAGTTCGTGCTGATCCGTGATGACCCGAACCCGGAACATCGCGGGCGTCTGGCGACCGTAGGTTGCATTGTCGCCTACTGCCGTGGCAACGACTGTTACGCCGACCTCTACGAGAAGGAAGGGCTGACATTCAAGCCCTGGGTATTCGGGCGCGACACGCAGGTTGACGATCACCTGCGCCTGATAGCGCGGCAGGTCGAGGCCATGCAGTGACCGCGCCTTCCGGGTTCAGCATGAATGACTTTGACGCACAGGCCGTTGCATGGATGGTGAAGAATGTCGCATCCGATGCCGCCATTCTGGATGTGGGCGCGGGCTACGGCAAGTGGGGGCGGCTGCTCAAGCCAACGCACTCGAAGATTGACGCGCTGGAAGTCTTCCCTCACAACGTCCTGAAATACGACCTGTTCCACGTCTACAGGCGCGTTCACATTGACGACGTGCGGCGGTTCAAGATCGAAGCCTATGAGTTCGTCATTCTGGGCGATCTGCTGGAACACCTGCCGGTTCCAGACGCGCAATTCGTGCTGGCGCGGTGCCGCCGCGCGCTCGTGCAAGTGCCGTTCCTCTACAAGCAAGGGGAATTGGACGGCAACCCCTACGAAGTGCATGTCCAAGATGACTTGACCGCCGCCCTCGTAGCCGAACGCTACCCGTCGCTCATGCCGTTGGCCGTCAATGAGAAGGTGGGCGTCTATGTCAAATGACCTGCGCATTGGCCTGCTCGTTCATGCAATCCACCTGCCGAAGGAACGGTTAAGGCTGAAGGCGTCATTCGACGAACTGCCCGCGCGCCTGCGTACCCGCGTGGAACTGTGCATTCTCACCGAGGATGATTACGACGACAATCCGGCGCAGTTCAACGTGGCGGCGGCAAAGAATGTCGGCCTGCGCAAACTCCTGCCGCGTTGCGACGGGGTGCTCTGCGTGGATGCCGACTATCTGATTCCGCCTGGGCTGCTTGAGTTGTGCCTTGAACCGTCCATGCAAGCGTTCCATCTGTGGGTGCGCCGTCGGGATATTACTGAAGCCGAAGCCCCCAAGCGCGCCTGGGCCGACTGGCTGAATCTCCCCGTCTTTCAGGACTGCTGGGGCAGCGCGAACTACCTGTCCAGCGACAACTGGCGGAAGATCGGCGGATGGGACGAACGCACCTACGGATGGGGCGGGGATGACGACATCCTTCATATCCGCATCGGGCAGGCTGGCATCGAACGCCGCCGGATTGACGCCATACCGCTTGTCCACGTCGGACACGCGCTGCGCGAGTGGAGCGGCGTCAACGCGCGCGGGAAAGAAAACCTCAAGTGGGCGTCCGTGCCGCAACCCAATTACCTCTGAAGGCATAGACGAATGAACACCATCGGCGTGACCGCCCTGTGCATGACGCATGGCCGATTCACGCGCTTGCGCGATTCGCTGGCTTGCTTCCTCGGTCAACTCCCGGTGGACGCCTACCGGAGTGCCCTGCCGGTCGAAATGAAGATGAACATCTTCAACTTCGCGGAGACGCCCATTCACTGTGAACAGCCGGGCGTGTCCGTGTTCAATCATCCCATGTCCGGCGGCGTTCACGCCATTTGGGCTGAGGCCCTCAAGACGGTGGACACTGAGTTCGTCGTCATGTGGCTGGACGACGACCTATACCTGCCGTGGTGTCTGTCGCAATGCGCGGAGCATATCGGCGTCGCGTCCGCCATAAAAACGCGCCAATTCTGGATCATGGTCGGTTGTAACGGGGCATATCGCTTTGGGTTACACCAAATCGAAACCGGCGAAGGCTCCTATATGGTACGCACCGAGATTGCGCTGGCGGTAGGCTTGCGTCCGGCTGATGGCGCGTGGATTGTCCCCGGTCTAGAGGTCCTTGACATGACTCCAGGATGGGTGTTCCGCATCAACGACGGCGGATACCATTCCGAGAATCAACCGTGGACAGACCAACAGAAACACGACCTTGACTGGCGCGCGCACAATGCGGACTTCGGCGACGGAAAGACCCCGCTTACCCCCGCATCCCTCAAGCCCTACTGGTCGGCGTTACTGGCGGTCCGCCCCGATCTTGCCCCCTCTTTCCGGCATGATTGAATGTGCAGCAACGAAACGGCAGCACATAGTCGTGTGATGTGCCATGCCCGAATACCGCCGATTTCATCGGCATACCATTTGCTATACGAGAAAGGGATACCGTGACACCTACGGGACTTGAGGCAACGCGGGTATTGGCAGACGAATGCGCCGAGAGAGCACGCGAGATTCGCGTTGCAGTGAAGAAAATTCAGAGCACTCCCGACGTGGAAGTCTGCGGCCCCGGCCATTGGGCACTGGTGGACTGCATGAAGGTGTTGGCGGGCGGGCAAGTCACACTACTTCATTGCCGGGAAGCGGACTACCGCAAGATCATTGCCGAATCCGAGATGCCGAACCGCAATGGCAAGGATGCGCTGATCATAGGCAAGTGGCGAATCCCGCCCCTCGTGTTGTGGTTGCTTGGCCTGATCGTCGTGGCGATCATCAGTTCAGGACGGCTCTACGAAGTGATCGAAGCCCTTTCCGGGCTGCTCCATCGGAAGTGAAAGGAGACGTGCCGTGAAGAAGCGAACGCTCGCAGTGGTGTTGGTGTTCTCGGCCTTAGTGCTGGCGATAATCCTGGTGCTCATGGCCAGCGGATGCAAGACGTTGCAGCAGAACGCGACGTCGCCGGGCGGGACGCCCGCCTCGCAGAGCGTGAGCGACGCCGCGCTGCGCGTGGACGCCGAGGGTGATAACGTCAAGATTGTCGGCAACACCTTGCGCGCCGAGGTGCCCGCAATCACGTCGGCTGTTCCGTACAGCGGCGGGGTGGTAGCCGCGCAGGCGGACGTGCTTGATTCCATTTCCGCGCGACTGCTCTCGCTCTCCGGCGAAGTCAAGGCGCTCAGCGGGCAGGTGGCGACATTGGAACAGTCCGTCACGGATGCGGCAAAGACCATTGCCAAGCTCAACGCTGAGATTGTGAAGCTCAAGGCTGCGTCCGAGTCCAAGACGGCGACGATGCTGCGCTGGCTCCTGGTACTGAGCATCGCCGTCATTGCCGGTGGAATCGCCGCGACGATCTGGCTCCAAGCCTTCGTCGGCAAGTACGGACTGGCCGCCTCAACGATGGGCGCGATTGCCGCCTGCGTGTCATGGGTGTTTCTCTCGAAGGCCGGGACGTGGCTCGGCTACGCCGTGGCCACTGTGCTCCTGGCCGCCGTGGTCTACGTCGTCATCATCATCGTCAAACGAGCGAAGGCGGGCCTCGCATCGGCGACAGGGCTGGCCGAGGAGGCGCTCGACTCTCTGCCCCTGGCGGTTGCAAACGAGCTCAAGATCGCTGCGAATAAAGAGCAGCAGAAATCCGGGACACTGGCGGTAGTCGCCGAGTCTCGCAAGAAGGAAGTCAAGGTTCTGTAGGAGGATGATCTGACGTTGAAGCGACTGATGGAACGCGGGACGGTGACGGTTACGAACGTGGTCATGGTGCTCGCGGGGATCATGCTGTTGTGGTGTATTCTTCACTTCATTCTGAAGTGGGTTTGACGGAGAACGCTCATGGCGACGCGCAGTTGGAAGGCAAAACTCGGACACCTGATTACCGTTCCGAATCGTAACCGCAAGTTCGGCGAGGCGCGGCACTATGTCTTTGTCCGCGCTCAGGATGAGGACGGAAAGGAAGGCGGGTTGCTGTTTACGCCCAACGCCCTGAGCGTCGCGCGCGAACGCGCCCGGAAGAACCCGGAAGACGTTCTCAAGGCAGCATGGCTGGTTGACGCATTGGATTAACTGCCCACGGATGGGCGAAGGGTGGAGGTGATACGAATGGATCCGAAGGAACTTGTGGCAGGGCGGATTGCCGATGCCGTGACAGCGCAGAACATGGCGCTGGACAAGGCACTGCTTTCCACTTACGACGCCGCCGAACTGGCGGCGTTTCGTGAAGGTGAACTGATCGGCGCGATGAAAGTCGGCGGCCTACTCATGGCCGCACAGATCGGCGCGACTCAGGCGGTAACGCAGTGATTACCCTGCGGGCGCGGGAATTGTGGCGCAGGGTTACAATGGCCCGCCTGCCCGCACCCGCAGGTACACGGAAAGGATGACCGATGATTGAACCCCTGATGGTCCGATATGCCCCCGGAAGCACGGTGTACTTCCGCGTGTTCGACCCGATCACGAGCAAGTTCTTTGACTTCGACGACAACACCTGGCAGACCACAGCGGTCAATCCCAAACTCGCAGCGACGGAAAACACTGCCGCGGGCGATGCGGACGAATCGGTTTACACGGCGGAACTGGACCTGGCACTCCTGAACGCAACCGCCAGCGTGATGACGGTGCTGGTGACGGCGTTGGACGATTTGGCGACCGACGCGATTATCAGCGCGATCTCCCTGCAAGTCGCCAGCGGTGCGATCCCCGCTCCGGCGGCGTCCGGCGATGCGACGCTTGAGGCCGTTAACGAGATGCTTGAAATTATCGGGGAAGCCCCCGTGGACGCACTGGATACCGGAGGGGTGTCTGCGGCGGGCCGGGCAGAGGCAATTCTTGACCGCACCGAACGGCGCGTTCAGTCAATGGGTTGGTATGAGAATACCGAGTCCGTGACCTACACGCCCGACGGCAGTAAACACGTCGAGCCGGGTACGGATATCCTCTCCGTTGACGCCATCAACGCCAGCACGGACTTCCGCGTAAGCCTGCGCAATGGACGGGTTTATGACCTTGAGAACCGCACAGACGAGTTCGATGGGGACATGGAACTTGAGGTCATTCGCCGCTTGGCGTTCAGCGACATGTCCGATGAACTGCGCGCGTATGCCGTCGCGGCGGCCTGCCAGGAGTTCTACCGCGCCATGATCGGCGACGGGCCGATGAAAGGCGAATTGGAATTGCGAATGCAACGGGCGCAGTCCAGAATGCACAACGCGGATATCCGAAGCGGGGATGTGGGGATGCTGCAAACTGAACACGCAGCAACGATCCTGGGGCATAGTTGGGCGACGAGGCCGGAGCGGCAATAGGTGGCCAACCTGACAATCCCGCGCGCAACGCTGTACGGGGGCGTTTCTACTCAGCCCGATGGGCAGATGCACCCGAATCAAGTCAAGGCCGCGTCCAATGTCATGTTCTCCGTGCGGCAAGGAGCGGTCAAGCGGCCCGGAAGCATTTTTGAGTTTGCGCCCACGGGCCTGCTCGCGGCGGGCAATCACCGCGTCCATGCCATTACCCGCGACGACGATGAGCAATACATGGTGGTCTACGGACGCGGGGCGACCAATATGGAACTGCGCGTCTACGCGCTGGACGGCACGGAAGCGACCGTGACCATCAGCGCGGCAGCACAGACATATCTGAACGCCGAAAGCGCGACCGCCGATGATCTGCGCATGGTGACGAATGCCGACCACACGATCATCGCCAATACGAAAGTTGCCACCTCCGTTGAGACCACGCCCGTATATGCCGTGTCGGCCAACCTCAAGAATTGGGACGTGGCGACGGCCTATCGCGTGGCGGCGGATATCTACTTCCACACGGAAGAGGATACCGTAGGGCACCCGAAGGGGTACTACAAGACCAGTGTGGACACCACGGACTTCGCGCAGTGGCGTGGCGCGGTAGTGACCGGAGATTGGGCGATTCCGACCGGCAACTGGAACAATGACCTGAACCCCGTCGGGTTCAAGGTGACATTCCGGGACCGCGACGGCGTAGACGCGACGTATGAAGTCAAGGAGAACTTTGGCAACCCCCTCGATGTGGACAGCGAAGGAATGGGTATTCCTGCCGCCGACATGACTGAAATCGCCTTGCGTCTACAGCAAGTGTTGCGCGACGCGGGCGCGACCACGGCGGGGATTCGATGGGTAGACCGGGCGGATGGAACCCGCCGCTTCCGCATTCTGGCCCCCTACCGTGGCACCGGAGCGAAGGTGGTGTCCATCACGGCGCCGTCGAGCGGCGTCTATGACCTCTCCGCCAGCGGCAGGCCGTTCTACTTTGCCGGCGGAACGGCTAACGACGGCACGGGCGATCCCGACGAGCAAACCCTTGCCCTTGAGGACAGGTTTGAGCGCGTGGCCGCGCCGGGCGACACGAAAGGTCGGCTCACCGCTTCGACCATGCCGATCAAGCTGGTGCGCACGGCGATCAGCCCCCTGGCATTCACCGCCAGCGCGATTACATGGGACGACCGCACGTCGGGCAACGAAAGCGATAATCCCCCCGTCTCCATCTTCAAGGACGGGCACACGGTCACAGACCTGTGCTTCCACCGCAACCGCTTCGTGCTGGCCGGGGACGAGCATATCATATTCTCTCAGGCGGCGGAGTTCTTCAACTTCTGGATTGAGGAATCCGATAACATCGCAGATGCCGACCCGATTGACGCGACCTTGACCAGTGCGCAGGTCTGCCTGGTGGATTCCCTGTTGCCCTGGCGCAAGACACTGGTGATCCTCACGAAAAGCGCACAGCAGTTCGAGTTGAACACGCCGGAAATCCTCACCCCTAACACGGCGGCGATTACGCCGTCCACGTCCTACCGCACAGTCAATGGCGTTCAGCCCGTCGCTATGGGTACGACGATGTACATGGCCGCGCAGGCCGGGGGCAGCGGGCAGATTCTTGAATACTACTACGATGACAGCCTGCAATCGGCCAAAGCGGCGGACATTACCGCACACGCGGAAGGCTACCTTCCGTTGACGGTGCGGCGGCTGGCGGTATGCCTGAACGCCGACATCACGCTGGTTCTGCCTTCGGCGTCGCCGTCGGTCTACCTGCATCGGTCGTATTGGAAGGGCAACGAACGCGCGCAGAGCGCGTGGGGTTCCTATGACTTTGACGACGGGGAGGTGATACATGATATCTGCGTCTTCGGCACAACCCTCTGGTTGCTCTCGGAGACGGGCGACGGATTCCGCTTCTACTCGCTTGAGCTTCTTGACGAAGCGGCGACGACGGGATGGGCATATCCAGTCCGGCTCGACCGGCGCGTGTCCCTTACCGGAGTATATGCGGCGGGATTTACGACGTGGACGTTGGCCACTGCGGATGGCGATTTGACTACCGCCGTGCTTGGCCCGGACTTCGGAACCAGTTCCGGCAACGAATTGACCTTGACGAAGGTGGACACGACGCACTACAAGGCGGCGGGCGACTGGTCGGCTGGCGAGGCGATGCTTGGGTTAGTCTATGACTTCCTCTTGACCTTGCCGCGCCCCTACGTGCAGAACCGCGACGGCGCGCCGATATTGGACCTTGAACTGGTGCTTCAGTCTGTTACGTTCAACCATTATTCGAGTGGCGGGTACGATGTTCGCCTGGAAAGGACTGGTTGACATGATCCTGCGCGTCTCGCCATGCGACTACGGAGGCTATGAGGTATGGGACAGCCGCGACCCCGACTGTCCGGTGTATCTCGCGCTGCATTTGACGGCTGAGAACGTTGTCAAGGGCGCGCTGAGCGTCAAGGGCGTCGCTCTCGTGGATAGCGTCATAGCCGCGCGGCTCGTTGCGCGTGCGGCAGAGGCGAAGCGCGCGTCCGTGGACTCCGCGATACAGGCGGAATTGAGCAAGCGCATTGCGGCGGTGGACTATTCCAAGCCGGGCGCTGAGGCCGTGGTGGCCGTGTTCGGCGCGGCGGAGGTGAAACCGTAATGGCGACGAATTGGGTGCCACAGAGGTCAGGCGCGTTTGACACGTTGAGCGGCAACGCCGCCTCTCCGTGGCATGACGGTGGCGCACAGACGGCGCTCAACTCGTACCCCTACAAAGATGACGCCGCCGACACGTTTTCCACCGGAGCTTTTGCAATCAGTGCCCCGTCCGTTGCCGTCACAGGCACAGGCGCAGGCGGAATCGGGGCGGGCGGGAGCCTGGAGACCGGGGCCGAAGCGTTCACGATGGGGGTCTTGACCGGCACAACCACAGGGGGCTTGACGACCGGCGCGGGGCGATTCAACTGCACCAGTTTTGCGCAGGGCGCAGGCGCGACGTGGAATATCGGAAGCGGCGGGATCGGCATCACGGCCAATTCGACATTTGCTGGAAGGATGAACTACGCGCCGGGCACGAACGGGGGGTGCCAAGCGAATGCGAATAGCACAGTGAGTATTACCGGGGCGGCTGCGTCTGCCATCTACGCTATCGGAACAGCGTGGACGGCTGGAAATTTCTGTACATTCACCAACACAAACGCAGGCGCGAACGCCAGGTTGACTTTTGCAGAAATCACGTATGGGTATTTTTCCTATAGCCACATCCTAGTTGGGTATCCATGTTTCAAGTGCGAGAACGCGGGGCGAAACATCATTCTGATTCTCAACGCTTGCGACGTGGAAAACAAGATTTCTAACTGCTTCCTCTTCAACAATTATTCGCGCGTGTTTTGCGTCGTCAGGGATTCATTTATATCCAGCGTGACTTCAGGTTCCGGCGTGAATATCGCCGCTGGCGGGATGGCGCGCATGACGTTTACGAATTGTGTTTTCGGAACCGACGTTGACGGCAATGTGCAGGCCAACACTACCGATATCGCAACGAGCATCGGCGTCCGGCTAGTTGCCGACGGCATCTCTCTCAGTGCCGCAACGCCGATAAGCGGGTTAGGTGCGGTGGTGGCAGACAATTATGGGCGCGCCAACGGCGTTGGAACATCCGGGATAGGATACCTCTACGATGGCATGGTAGGCACCGTCGAGCGTTCTACCGCCGCGCCGTATGGCGCTGAGACATACCACGCAAGACAGACCCCAGCGAGTACAGTAACGGCGGTTCTGCCGCTGGACATGCACTGCGAAGTCCCCGTCATCACCGGCGACAAGTCCGTTGCCGTGAGCGTTCCCGCCGCGCGCAGCGGCATGACATCCGACTGCGCGAAGGTCATCATTGACCCGGAGCAGGCGTGGGTTACGAGCGTCCAGTCCACTGAGTTGTTGACCGATGCCGGGACACTGATTACCGCGCCGTACACGCTCACCGCAACCTCCGGCGTCGTCGGCGGGACAGCCGCGAAGGGGAAGATTCGCATCGTGTTCCGCACGGACGAATACGAGTCGGCGAAGGTCGTTGACTGGGGCAAGGCGACGATTGTCGTCACCCATGCCGACGACACGACGACGACCTACTATGTATCGCACCAGAACTGGGCGAACGGGATGCCGACGGTGGACGCGCCAACCTACGTCGCGCCCGCGAATATCAAGAACGCAGTGCCCAGCGACTTCGGCGATGGCACTTACTCACCGGACTTCCCCGCCGTGGGCAATGTGCTTTCGACGGACACGGTTGACGGGTCCAATGGCACGTTGACGCTCCCCGCGAATGGCACGAAGGTACTGGTTGCCGAAGCTGCGTTCGGCGTCGCGGGAAACTCCATCACGCCCGCAGCGACAATCCCCGCTGGCGCAAACGTGCAAGCCGCCGCCGCCGCCTACGGCATCAACGGCAACAGTGAAACGCCGTCATATCCCACCACCGCCACATCGCAGGCGGCGCAGTTGGCGACCGACCAGGCGGCGGTGGACGCGGGCAAGGCCGACATCCTCACGACCCGGACTATCCTCGGCGTGGTGGGCACGCGCGACTTGACGCTCTACGCGCTCATCAGCGGCATCGTGGCCGCTGGGGACGTGCGCAATGGAACTCCGCGCTACACCGGCGGCAGCAACGGCACATGGGACGCCGTGAGCAAAAGCGATGTGGTTGACGCGGCTTTCGTGGCGACGGGAAACAAGAACTACGTCGGCGGGGCCGATGGCTCCTATCCGACCACCGCAACGACAGAGGCCGCGCAACTTGCTACGGATCAGGCCGCAGTTGATGCGAAGAAGACGTACCTCGATAGCACTCAGACGATTCTCGGCGTGACGGGGACGTTGAACATGGCCCTGTACTCGCTGATCTCCAACATTGTCAGTGCGGCTTTCGTTGCCGTTGGCAACAACAATTACGTTGGCGGTAGTCCGGGTGCCTACCCGACTACGGCCACGAGCCAAGCGGCGCAACTGGTCACAGATCAAGCCGCCGTTGACGCACAGAAGGCCAACATTCTCGACACGGCGACGATATTGGGCGTGGATGGCACGTATGACACGACGCCCGCTGCTCCGGCGCGGCCTACGCTGGCCGTGGTGAACAGCGGCAGCGGAACAAGCGTTACGGCAACGGTGGCCGGGGCCGCCGGGGTAACGAATCTGCTATTCTACCGGCTCGATGGCGCGTCCTCATGGACGACTGGCAATACCCGCGTCGGGGATGGCATCATCACGCAGACGGGTCTTACCGCATTGCGCAGGTATGAGTTCATCGCCGTCAGCGAAAGCACGGGGGCCTATAGTCTTCCCTCTGTCCCGGCGACGCTGGTGCCACGCAACACTTCCGGCTCCGGCACACATACGGAAGCGCAGATATTCTCGCCCGTCCCGTCGCCCGAAGCGCAGGGCAAGGCGCGATTCTGGATCAACGCCAACACGAAGCGCATTGAGATTTCAGTTGTGTCGTCGAACGCGCGTCCGCTGGTGCTGAATAGCGCGGAGTTCACCGCTACGGCAACAAGGAGAACCATGTAACATGGAACCGATTTCGTGGGCCATTCTGGCAGCGATTATGATGGCCTCTATGGCGGGCACATCCGCCGTCATGGCGAACCAGGCGGCCAAGCGCAATGAGGAGGCGCAGCAGGCCGCGCTGGCCTTGCAGCAGAAACAGGCCGCCGATCAAGCATCCGTCGAGGCGGAGAAGGTGGAGCAGCAGGCGCACCAGATGGAAAGCCGCATTCGCGTCGCCGCCGGGGAGTCGGGCATCGGGCTGGGCGGCACCTTCGAGGCGTTGACGCGCCAGACGCGCATGGACGAATCATGGAATCTGAACATCATCAACCAGAACATGCGCAACGCGCAGTTGGGCATCGCCAGCCAGTTCCAGCCGCAGCCGCGCACGAACCCGCTGCTCGCGGGCATCATGGGCGGGTTGCAAGGCGCAAATATGGGCATGAACCTGTCAAGCAACCTCTCCGGGATTCAGCGTACCAACGCGCTCTATGCGCCGCCCGCGCCCGCCGGTTCCTTCTCGTCCTACAATACATCCTTGAACTTCCGGTAAGGAGCGACCATGCCACTGCCGATGAACACGGGAATCAACGCGCCGCGCTCCGGCATTCAGGGCGGACTCACGGCTCCGGGCGCGCGCCCGCAAATCGCGCCGCCGGGCACGGACTATCCCGCCGCGCTGGCGCAGTTCCTTCAGGGCGGCGTCCAACTCACCGGCAGTTACGCGCAGGCGCAGGAGGCCGAAGGCGAACTGAACTACGCCCTCGATCAGCCCATCATCGAAAAGGCCATTGCGGAGGGCAACCCCGGCGCTATGCTCCGGACTGAACGCGCACAGAAGGTGCTCATGGGCGCTCTGGCCGGCGTGGTTGACTTCAATCCCGACACGGCGCTGGACGCCGAAGATCCGCATGGCTCTTACGAACGGTGGCTGGACACGGTATCGCAGAATCGTCCGCCGAGTTTCAAGGCCGCGCTTCGCTTGCGCACGGAACCGCAAGTCGCTAAATGGGATGCGGAGAACAAGGTCTCCACTGCACGCGCGACGCTCGACAAGAACAGCAAGGACGTGATCGGCTTCTACGCGCGCACGAACTTGACGGACTCCGGCATTGAACGATTGAAGGAAGTACGTTCCGTGATTGGCCCCATCGTCAAGGCCGCAGGGGGCGACGAAACGGCATGGTGGAGCAATATGCTCCAGAACATACGGCAGAACTACGCCGCGCAGGGCAACTTGGCCAGCGTCAAGAACATGGCGACGCTCCTGCCTGAAGATCAAGGCCAGGCCGAGAATATCGCGCGGGGCGTTTATCAGAAGAACCTTGCGAACCAGATCGAAGGCATGGAACTCAACTCCATCACTGCGCCCGAAGTGTTTGCAGCCATTCGAGGCACGGACCTTGAGCCGGGGCAGAAGGATGCGCTGATTCGACAGGGTCAAAGGAAGATTGGCGACCAGATGCTATTGACGGTGGACCAGTCATTTCCCAAGTACACCGACCCGAAGATGGTCATGGCCGCCCTTGAGAGTTATAGCAAGGACGTGTACAAGGCCGAAGCAGACGGGCTGGTGCATCCCGACGACCTCCCGTCACTGATAGGCCGCGCACAAGGCTACGCGCGCGACGCCATTGAGGCGTTGAACCGGCAGGAGCACATTTATTCCCTGAGAGGACTGGCGCGCACGGATGGACTTCGCGCTACGGACGGCACCCATGACGAGCGGCAGCAAGTTCTTGAAGAACTCGTCGCGCCGAATCTGGTCCCGAACCTGTCCGAGGCGAACGCGCTTTCCATTGTCGCCGCGTTGAAACCCAACGTGGTATGTGACGCCGTGCAGCAGAAAATCCAAAACGCCAGCAGGTTGCTCGTGGACTTGTCCGACGAAGCGGAAATCACACCGGACATGGCGGATGGCGTTACGTTGGCGTATGCGTTCCTCGATTCCGACGACATCACCTTGCGCGGGAAATATCTCAATGACGCCGACGCCAAGTTGCTTGGGACGGTGCAGTTGTACGAGAAGAAATATCCCGGCGAACGGAAGAAGGCGATGATGATGGCCGCGCGTTCCATCCGCGCATCCAACATCGAACATGCAACAGTCACGCCCGAAATCACCGCCGCCGTAGCGAAGTCGCGCCAGCAGGGTTGGTTCATCTTTGACCCGGTGTTCAAGGACACCGAACTCAAGAACCCCGTCTATGCGGAACAGCGCGTTGCCGATGAGGCGGCGGTCTACGTCAAACTGGTCCCCGGCCTTTCTGCCGAGGATGCCGTAAAACGGGCAACGAAAGACTTCTGGGCGGAACACCTGCTCGTTGGCGGATTCGCAGTCTATGTTAGCAATGCGGGCATGACACAGCAGGATGTAAGTTACGCGCCGGCTACGCTTGCGGACTGGATGGACACCTACTGGAAGGAGAACCCGAAGGAAGCGCAGTCCATCATGGACAGCATGGATATCCCGTATGAGTGGAAGACGCCAAAGGCCGTCCGGTATGCGGCACTCACCAATCCTCTCATCGCGCAGGCGACCGCCGCCTATGAAATATTCGGGGATCATCGCACCCCCGACGCGCAACGTTACCTGTCCTTGCAGTGGAACGACGTGGAACGGGCGTTCCGGCTCGTTACACCCGACGGCTTTCCGGTGCAGAACTCTTTGCAGGGATGGATGCCACTGGACAAGCTCATGGATGCCATCCATGAAAAGCACAAGGCCGCCGACAAGGCACTTGCCCTGGAACGCGGGATTGCCAAAGAAGTGAGAACGCAACAGGGCGAACGGGCGACTTCGGGCGTCATGCCCAAACCCGCGCCGGGCGGCAAGGTACGCTATGAACAGTGACCCCAACGCGACCCCATCCATGCCGGACACGTTTACGCCCGAGTTGATGCGGACGCAGCGCGAGTACGTTCCCGCCGTGGACCCGGGCCAATTGGGGCAGGCGTTGATGATGAAATTACAAGCCGCAGATCGGATGCACGCGGCCATCTTCAATTCCATCGCCAGCCGCAAGGAGCCTCCCAACGCCCCGAAGGACTGGCTTATCCAGCGGCACTGGGACGAAGTTCAGGCGCGCAAGGAACGCTACGCCTTTGGCGCGTTTGTCAAGGTGGACGGGAAGTGGGTGCGCGAAAAGGCGACTTGGCAGGACAATCTCTGGGGCACCATTGCAGACCTTTACGGCAACAACAGCGTAGGGTATTTCTGGTCGCATGACACGCCGGAAGAATACGATGCGCGATTACGCAAGATTTTCTTCTGGCTTGACCCCAAGCCAGTCGAGCAGTGGTGGACGCCTGAGATTCAGAAGCAGATCATGGGCGACCTGCCCGACGAGTACCAGACGAAGGTGTTGACGCGCGCCGTGTCCGACCGCCATGCGACCTTGATTGCCGACCAGTACCGCCAGGAACTCAAGCGCGGCCAGCGATTGAGCGAGATGGGTTGGCCGGGCACTATCGGCCAGTTTGCCGCCAGCGCGCTGGACCCGGCGAACGTTGCCTTTGCGACCTTCACCGGCGGCTTTGGCGCTTCATGGGTATCGGCGTCACGCTTCGGCAGAATGGGCCGGGCCATGCGGGCGGGCCTGTTCAACGTCCCCGCCGCCGCCGTCATGGACGTGCCGCGGATGATCTATGACCCGCACTATGACGTGAGCACCGCGGCGTATTCCATGTCGGCGGCTTTTGCGTTTGGCGCGGCATTCGGGGCGGCCTTTGACCCCTACCGTGCGCAGGCCGTCAAGGCCATGAAGGAGCAGGAGCTTTCCGATATCGTCGAAGCGGGTGCCAAACTCACGGCAAAGGGCGAGAAATACTACGCCGACGTGCGCCCGCTGCCGGAAGTGGCGCGCCTTCAGAAGGCGTCCGCGCAGAACATCGCGCAGATGAACCGGATCATCGAGGAAGCGAACGGTATGCCCGGCGGCGGGTTCAAGTCGCATGAGGCGATAGAAGCCTCATTGCGCCAGCCGGGCAAGTTGGGCGACGCCATCATCACCGAGGCGGGCCTTCGGGCCAAGACTCCCTTCGGCACCGCGCCGCTCATTATCCCCGACATCGTTGAAGGCGCACCCATCGCCCCGCCGGCGGCAAAGCCCGTGACGGGTACAGTGAAGCCGCAGGGGACGGAATGGCTACGCCCCATGCTCTACACCGAAGCGCAGAAGGCGCGCGAGACGGCAAAGATGCTGCCCGCGCCCGCGCAGAAGCCTACCGCCGCGCTGCCATCCCCGAAAGCCGCTGCCGCGTTGCAGGCCCCCGTGCCGACCGCCGCCGAAGTGGTCGCGCGCCCGAACGCGGCATTCGACCACATGCCGTTCGTCGCGCAGACTGTGCGCAAGTGGTACAAGGGCCGGTTGCAGAAGGCCAACTTGGACGACGCCATCAGCGACGCCATGACGCACGTAGCTACGAAGTGGGGCCAGTATGACCCGTCGAAAGAAAAACCGACGACATGGATGGGCAAGGTCATCAAGAACCACCTCATCAACGCCGGGGAGCGCATCAAGACGGAAAAGGCGGCGCTGCATAGCCGCAAGGCCGCACCACTGCCACGCGGCGCAGTTCTTGAACCTGACGAAGTGGCGCTGTATGACACGCTGAACTCCGACGTGCGCGCCGCAGTTGACGAACTCACGGACGTTCAGAAGAAGATTGCTCTGTCCCGACTGATGGCGGACGACAAGGCGACCTACCGCGCGCTGTCGAAGCAGCTTGGCATATCGCCAGAAACGGTGCGCACTTACGAGAAACTTGCCAAAGAGAAGTTGGCGATTTCCCTGAAGAAGTACATCCCCATCGCAGAGGGCGGGGAACTGCCCGGCGGCCCCGGCGCGCAGAAGATGCACTGGGCGGTCGAAGGCAAGGACTTCGTGGACGCCTACCTTGATGCCGTAGGGCAGGTGGAAAACATGCCGTTGGGGCGCGAGTATGCCGGGCCGCGCGGCTGGCTGGGCATCCTGTCCTTTGACTTGCGCGCCAAATTGGGGCAGGGTGAACCTGCACAGCGTGGACTGGCGCGGCGCTTGGCGGGCAACCTGTTCCCCGACGAGACTGGGGCGACGCATTGGGCCAGTGCCTACGAAGGATTGATGCTGAACCGCGCCGTGGATGCCATGAAGATCACCTACGCCTATGAACCGGCGTTTACGGCATTCCGCAAGCGCATGAAGGCGCGTGGATTATCAGACATTGACATTGAGCGCACCCTGAACCAGACATGCGCCGACGCCGCCAACGCCGACCCCGTGCGCCTGAAGGCCATGATCGAGGCGGACCCGGAAATCGCCGATGTCGTCAAGGCGTGGAAGGAACTGGACAACGGCCTCTGGGAGCGCGGGATGCGCCAGAAACTTGCTGGGTTCACGCCGGAGAATCGGATTGACAACTACCTCATGCGCAGTTGGCGGCAGGATCAGTTGCTTGGCGCGTTCGCCGAGCACGGGGAAGATTACGTCCATGCCGTCATCGTCAAGGGCCTTATGAATGAGACCCCGGAACTGAATCCGAAGTTGGCCGATTCGTTCGCCAATGCACTCGTCAAGAACACACTTTCGCGCGGACTGGACGGGGAGAATCACTTCTGGCGGTTCAAGGGGAGCGAGACGGAAATGCTCCGCAATATTCTTGAGAACGCCGGGCACAACGCCGACGAGGCGACCAGCATGATAAACGCATGGAACGCGGCGAAGCAGAACAAGGGCATCGTCAAGGGACGAATGATGGTGGATTATTGGGCTGAGATCCCCGGCAAGGATGGGAAGACCCTGCGCCTGCGCGACCTGCTGGACCGTGACTTCAACAACCTCACGCGCCGGACGATCAACAACTTCTGGGGCGCGCTGATGGAATGGCGCGTCCGCACGGCCTATGCCGAGTACATTGACACCCCGACCCCGGCGAAGACGGGAATCATCGCCGACTGGACGACCGAGCAGGGCGGGGATTGGATGGAGAACTGGCATGTTCCCGAAATGCGCCAGATTATTGCCGACGCCAACAAGCGGGCCTTGTGGTCGGCATTGCACGAAGCCAAGACCGCCGTGGGCAAGAAGTGGGCCGCGTTCAAGCAGCGCAACCAGGCCGCACGGCTTGAGACGATGCACCGACTTGTGCTGGGGATGCCCGCACACCCGGAACCGGCGTCCGAGGGCGCGCGCGTGGCCCTTCTCACGCTCAAGCGGCTGCGCAAGGCCGCGACGGTCGTGTTCGGGATGCGTTTTGGCGCGGCGCAGTTGCCCGACACGGCATTCATGCAGGCTGAGTTTGGGCCTGCCGCGTTCAACAAGCAGTTCCCCGCGCTCATGTCCTTGCAGCGCGATGCGCTTTCCGGCAAACTGTCCAATGCCACCCTTTCAGGAATTGAGGCGTTGTATGCCTGCGACACGGGCTGGGGACATTTCGCGCATATGACGCCCGACGATTGGGTATCGCGGCCAGAGGCGGCACTTGGCCGCGTAGACCGCTGGCTTGACCAGGCGCATGAAGCGACGCTGAAGTGGTCGGGCTTCCGGGCCATTGACGCGCGGCAGAAACTTGGCATTCGCGCCGTGATTCTCCAGCGCGTTCTTGACGACGCCTACGGCGGTCAGCGCATTTCCACCAAGCGGCTTGGCCTCATGGGTTGGTCCGAGAGCGACTACGACCAGATTCTTTCCGCCATGCAGGAACCCGGTGCGGTCGAAGCGACCGCCGGGCCGATGACCGGACGGCGATTCATCAAACTGAACCCTGAGAATTGGAAGAATCCGACGGCATTCGCCAAGCTGTATGCCGGGGTGCAGCGCGGGGCAGAACAGTCCATCATCGAGCCGAACCCCATGATGCTGTCGAGCTTCATGTCGGGGGAACTGGCGCGTTCGTTCCTGCAATTCCGGTTCTTCAATCTGGCGGCGTGGCGTCAGCACCTTCTGCGCGGCGTCTACCTGCACGACGCGGAAGCCATCAGCGGGGCCGCCATGTCCTACTTCTACGGCGGGTTGATTGGCACAGGCATAGTCTATTCCAACGCCCTGGGCCGCCCGGACAAGGAGGAATATCTCAAGCGGTACATGACCCCGCGTTCACTCGCCGCGGGCGCGTTCCAGCGGTCCGGTTGGTCCTCGATCATGCCTTCGTTGATTGACGCTTCGGCCTACACGCTGGGCCAAGACCCGATTTTTGCCAACACCTACCGTACCACAGGGTTACAGACATTCGGAATCGCATCCACCCCGTCGGGCGCACTGATTCAGGGCGCATGGGAAGCGGAGTCCGGGGCCATGAAGGCCATGACGCGCAGCGATACCGTATTCTCTCAGCAGAACGCGCAGCAGTTTAGGCGCATGATGCCGTGGAGCAACATGTTCCTGTTCAGTAACGTCACCAACTATGGGATCGGGCATTCCGGGTTGCCGCCGAAGTCCGCAGTTCCCCTGAAGGAGCGATAACATGCCGCGCAAGATGAACGGGAAGACGTTGACGGAACACGAGCACGAAATCTGGCGGGCTGTGTTCAGCAACACCCATTCCGGGGCGATTGCCACTGCCGCCGTGAAGAAGCGACGCGCCAAACGGAGGAAATCCCATGCCTGACGCCGATCCGGTTCTACGTGACCTGTCCGATGAACTGGCGCGCGCTTTGCTTGACGCCATCAGGAATGGCGTGGACGCCGTGGACCAGAAGACAGGGGAAATCCGCAAAGTCGCCGCATCCGCCTCGCACCTGAACGTCGCCCGGCAACTGCTCAAGGACAATGGCATCAGCCGCAAGCCCGTCGAGGGCCAGACGTTAGCCGAACTGGCCGATGAACTGCGCATCCACCCCATGCCGCCCATGTCCAATGAGGATCTGAAGGACGAAGCGGTCGCATGACCGAAGCGGAACTGCGCCTCTACCTGAACAAACTCCGCGATGACTTCGTGTTCTTCTACAGCGAAGTCCTGCGCCTGTATAAAGGCATCGAGCCTTGCGACGTGCAGAAGGACATGGCATGGTGGGCGGCCTGCGGGCCGCAACGCCGCGGCATCCTGGCCATGCGCGGCATCGGAAAAACCGAGGTAATCTGCGCACTGTCCGACTGGCGCATCATGCGCAACCCGGAAATGGAGCGCGTTCTGGCGTCCTCCCCGTCCGCCAACAAGGCCCTTGAAACCCTGCACCTGGCGCGCGGCTGGCTCCTGCGGATACCCTTCCTGCGGCATCTGGCACCCACAGCGGACAACGACGACAAGTACCGCGATTCGCAGACGGCATTCGACGTGCCGCAAGCCCTGATTGACAAGACCCCATCATTCCAGGCCATCGGACTCACAGGACAGCGCACGGGGAGCCGCGCGACGTTCATCAACCCCGACGACGTTGAGACCGACGAAAACACCATCACCCGCGACCAACGCGCGCGCCTTGAACAGCGGTTCGACGAGTTCGAGCACATCGCCAGCGAACAGAAGTCCGAAATCCTCGTGACCGGCACATACCACCATGAGGAATCGCTGTACACCAAACTCATGCAGCGCGGGTACGAGTTCCGCACCTACCCCATCTGCTACCCCGCGAATCCTACTACCGTGCCCGGACTCGCGCCGATCCTCCTGAAACGCCTTGAATCCGGGGCAAGCCGACCCGGAGACCCTGTATTCCCCGTCCGTTTCGGGCAGGAGTACGTCCTGAAGCGGCAACTCCGTATCTCCAAACGTTCATGGGCGATGCAACTGATGCTCATGCCCGGAGTACAGGAAGGCGACCGCCGCCCCCTCAAACTGCACGATCTGGTCGTTATGTCACTCCACCGCGACCTCGCCCCCACTCTGGTAGTCTGGGGCACGAAGACCGCCGCCGGATCATCGTCAAGAGAGGACATCCCCTCTCCCGGCATCGCCGGGGACGGGTTCTATGGCCCCGTGTTCGTCTCCGCAGACTTCGCGCCCTACCAGGGCTGTGTCTGCTGGATTGACCCCGCCGGACACGGCGAAGACGAACTGGCATGGTCCATCATGGGTCAACTCAACGGAATGCTGTTCTGGAAGCATGTCAACGGCGTCAAGGGCGGCGCTACCCCAGAAAACCTCATGAAAATCGCCACCTCATGCCGGGAACATGGCGTGACCGATATCACCGGCGAGTCTAACTTCGGCGGAGATACCCTCTTACGACTGCTCGAACCCATCATTCGCAAGCTTTCCTGCAAGGCAGGGGAGCACCCCACCTTCCCCAAAGGCTGGACCGCATCCGTCCACATGGAAGGCGTCCACTCATCCGGCCAGAAGGAACTCCGCATTACCTCAGCACTCGACCCCATTATGGCCCAACACCGGCTGATCGTCTCAGATTCCGTCGCCCGAGATTCAATCGCCATGCAGCAACTTGCCCTGATCACCACCGAACGCGGCGCACTTGACCACGAAGACCGCCTCGAATCAGCCGCCGGGGCCGCCGAGTTCTTCAAGGACTGCCTCTACCAAGATGCCGAAGTCCTCTCCAAACGCGACCCCGAAGCCGAACTCATGGAACTGGTCGAAGCATACCGTAAACGCTTTCACCCCGAACCGTCCGGTGGATGGATTCAGTACCCAAGCCCGGTAGCACAGAACATGCCGTAAAACGCTCTACGGTGCCCCAGGTTGAACGCAGGCCACCTTTCACGTACTTTCGTACCCAAACCGAACCCCCACTCACTGTAGGGCATCCCTTGCACTGCCATGCTTACCCAACGTCTGATAATAACATCAATATCGCTCCCCCGCGCGCGCGTTAACAGTGTACCCGCGCGCGTTAAGACTTAATCCCACTCCAATTCTCAATTCTCAACGCCGTTCTGTGATTACCCTGCCATGTTTCAGAATGAAAATTGAAAAGGGGAAGTCAGATATCAAGACGTTCGCCGCATCCCCCCTTCCCCCCTGTCTGAAATCATCATGGCGGCCCATAACTGATATTATCAGACGTTGAAAGGCCCATGAAATCAGGGGTAAAACGATATGCAAAGCCTGTGCAATGCAGGGGCAAGGACCAGGGGGGGATCCACATGTAGGACCAACCCATCGTCATTTCGTGTTTTTTCTCATCCTTCTGCCATGCCTTCATTCCCCTTTTTTGTCTGATTGGCATGGCTTTTCAGGCTGATTCTATTGGCTTTTCTACGTGGCGGGATCAGTGATTTAACAGAGAACGGTTGGACATTGTGGCATGAGACTGTATACTGATAGTGGCTAGGGGCAGGGAAAAGGAGACGACGATGAGAAGGTATATGGCGTGTGCGTGGGGTCCGGGACTCTGGCGTGTTGGATATGCTCTCGGTGCCAACGTCTGGAACGTCATCCATCCAATACCCGATGTGCGCAATTTCGACACATACGAGGAGGCTGACCAGGTGGCGTTGCGGGTGTCGCGCGGCGAGTTCGGGCACGAGGTGGGAGTTTATGTCTCTATGCGATAGACCGCGCCCGGCGGGTCCGGGAGTGGAGGGTAGTAACGTGGGAATCAGCAAGGATCGGGACGCGATATGCACGGGTTGGCGGTTGCGGGGTATGGGCTTGGAGAGCGATGCGCTGTCCGATTGGATGGAAATTCACAGGCTCAATGAACGGATAACGTCCTTGTGGACGGCCAACAACAACAGCAAGGGCCGATGGCCCCAGGACATGTACGCCCGCAATGAGGCGGCGCAAGGGCGGGGATGTGTCAAGGCTAAGGCCCTAGCCGACAAACATCACTGGAAGATTGACATGAGCGGCGGTCTGTGGTGGACGGTGTACAATCGCAAGGGCGAAGCTCTGAGGTAATCCCACATCGGGCCGGGGCGCGCCGGATACGCGCAATGGCATGGGGCATGGAGGAGACGACGATGGCGACGACACGGGCGTACAGTCTGCGGCAGATGGACGGCGGCGATTATGTGTTTGCACGCGTGCTTGACGACGCGGCGGCCTGCGTTGCTGATGTGCGGTTGACACGCGGGGCAGAGCGATCAGAGATTGCCGGACTGCGGCGCGCGATCAACGCGCATCTCCGCAATGGCGGGACGCTGTATAACTACCAGTGGTGACTCCGCGCCGGGCGGCTCCCGGCAGGTGGGGCATGGAGGAGACGACGATGGCGAGACGCTGGTATCTCAGAAACGGCAGACGCACGAGCGAGGCTACAGTGCGCGCTGCGCAACGATCTGCGGAAGAGGCAAAGCGTACTGGAAAGATGGGTAACATTCCGTGCAGCATCCAGCCCGCAGTTGCGCGTGGCATCCGCGATATGACCGTCACGGAGTTTGCGCAGTGGTCGGGTTGCTTTACGTGGAGGGACTGACATGGATGGTAGTGGCGGAGACTTTGGCTCTGGCTTTTGCATGGGGCTGCTGGTTGGCTATGCAATCTTGTTTCTCTCTCTATACTTTGGAGCGCATAGGCCAAAGCACTGACAACCGCGCCGGGCGGTTCCCGGCGGGTAGGGCATGGAGGAGACGACGATGGGTAGCGCGAGACACGGAAATCGAGGTTGCGTGACGAGTCTGATTGCGCGGGGCAAGCTGGTCCCGGCAACCGCCGCGCATTACAACGTGGCGGTTGGCTTTGCCAGCGTGTGCGGCGGGAAGGCACACCGGCGAGGGCTAGCAATCGAGATCACCGGCACCGATCCCGGAACGAACAAGGTCGAGTACAAGGCGCAGTTGCGCGAGGCGTTCCGCAATTCGGGATACGCTGCGTGCCAGGTCAAGATTCTGAGTTGACAACCGCCCCGGCGGGTCCGGGATTGAAAGGGTTGTAACGTGAATACTGCAACGGTTGCGGAGATGGTCAAGGGGAACGTGGAGCCGATAGCAGAGCGTGACGCCGTGCTGGCATGGTGCGAGAAGAATCAAGGCAAGGTGTTGCGGTCCAATGGCATACCGGAGGGGTTCGTGATCCGCCGGGAGTACGGTATGACACATTTGGAGCCGTCGAATCGCCAGCGGAGCGGAGCGGGGTTCCTGCTGTGTCACAGTGACAAGGGCGTGTTGGTGCCAACGCCGGACGAACTGCGGGCGCGCAATGCCTGCTACTATGCGGCCCGGGACGAGCGCAACGCATACCGGGCGGCGTTCCTGGCCGATCTGGAGCGGGTGTCTTTCATGCAGGGCGCAGTTGATCGCGTGGCGTTTGCGGTTGCGGAATATCGGCGGGCCGTGGCAGCGCTTCAGGTTGTGGCGGGGTATCCGAATCCCGATCACTACGCTCTGGAAGAACTGGCGGGCGTAATCAAGGAAGAACGGCAGAGGTGAAGTAATCCCACATCGGGCCGGGGCGCGCATGGTAACGCGCTGAGGAGAGGATGATGATGGAATATAAAACTGTAACTACGCAAGCCGAACTTGAAGCCGCCGTAACTGCGGGATTTGGCGTTCGAGTTGACGCGACATGGCGCGCCTCGGCGCACGTCGTGGCGTGGGCCTCGGCGCACGTCGTGGCGCGGGGGTCGGCGTACGTCGAGGCGTGGGGGTCGGCGCACGTCGAGGCGTGGGACTCGGCGCACGTCGTGGCGCGGGGGTCGGCGCACGTCGAGGCGCGGGACTCGGCGCACGTCGAGGCGCGGGACTCGGCGCACGTCGAGGCGTGGGACTCGGCGCACGTCGTGGCGCGGGAGTTTTCGTCTGTCACCCATTTCGGCGCGTCTGTCGTTATCAAGTTGCTCGGCAAGGCGCGCACCACGGTCGTGAAGTACCCGGCGTCTGTGAGCGTATGGGCCAAACTCAAGGGGCTGGCAATCGTGCGCGGTCACATGACGTTGTGGAAATCTACTCGCCCAGACGGCACAGATTTTAAGACAGGAAAATGCCAGTACGGGACAGGTATCGTGACTGTCGCCCCGGAATGGGACGCACAGTACAAAGATGAGTGCGGCAAGGGTCTCCATCTGGCAGATTCGCCTTCTGCGGCGAGACTATTTGTGCCAGAGGCGTACCGCGAGACGTTCCGGTTGTTCAGGGTATCCGCCGCTGTGAAGGATTGCAGATGCTTCCCCGGCCTACCCAATTATCCAATGAAGTTGCGGTCGCTAGCCTGCAAGGGCATCGCGGAAGTGCCTCGCGATTATATCGAGGGCGAGTCCGATGGAAACGCCTGAACCCTACGTGACCGCTCTTGACACGTTACCGCTGTGGCGCAGAAACGACGGCGACGGCAGCAAGGTCGCATCGAGGCGACTCGTTGCCAATGGCAAGGCGCGGTTACAGCGGCTTCAGACATTGCGCGCGGACCGTGGAATACTGGGTATCTCAACGACGACGACAATCACGCATTGGACAACCTGCGCGTGTTTGGCGGCCCCGATGGCCGTATGGTTGCAGATACCATGTGGCCGGATCGTGGACATGGCGAGGCGGAACAACGCGCTAACGCCGCGCTGATTGTCCGCGCCGTCAATTCACACGATGCGCTGGTGGAGGCACTGCGTGGGCTATACGAGGCTGCGCTTGACACGATAGCGACAGGTGTACCGGCGGCGCATTTGGACTCTGCCGCAGAGGGAGCGAGGATTGTACTGGAGATCACACAATGAAACACTACTCCTACACGATGGAAATGCGGACGGTGAGTGGGGTTGGTATGTCGAGGGGAAAGATCGTGCGGACAACTGCGCCGCCGCTAGAATGTGCAATCGTTGGCTACACGCAATGGAACTCCAATCACCAAGCGGCCGTGACAATGGCGCAATGCGCCGTGAAAATGCGAGAGATCGAGGACATGAAGGCCGCCCGCGCCGCCCTGGCCCTAGCGGAGGGCAAGGAATGAGTAACACGCTTCGCGTCTTTCTGGTGCTGTTCGTTATGGCCGTTTGGCAATGCGGATTCTTGTTGTTGTCCTTGTGGTGGGAGAAGCGGAAATGAGCGAGATACCGGGAATGAGCGGTGAAGCCGTGCTGGCCTTGCGCAAGGGCTTGGGACTGTCCCAGGAGCGCATGGGAAGGCTACTCAACGTGTCATGGCACACCGTGAAACGGTGGGAGAGGTATGGGATCCCGGCGGTGAAGGCCGCCGGCGTCAAGGCAATGCTGGAGAATCAGAAAATGGCGTAGCGGTTACGCCTGGGCCGGGTTGCTCATTCGCCCGGTCCAGGCTTTTTCTTGTCGAACACGAACTCCCATATCGCGGCGAACGCAAACGCGGCAAGCACAATCAACAGAAATCTCATAAGCGTACCTCCTTCTCAAACACTTTCATCAGCCGTCCGTTCCATCCAAGTGTGACGCTGCCCACCCCGCCGAAGCGGTTCTTCTCAATGGACAGGATGATCTCGGTGTCCAGACTCACCTGCCCCGTTCCACGGCACTCGTCGCATTGCAGGCCGCGTTGCGTTCCACAGGCAGGGCAGGGGTTCGCCTCTCTGAAATGCGGACGGTTGAGAATCAACACAACGTCTGCCGCCTCCATAATGCCGCCAGATTCCTTCAGCAGTGACGATGCCGGTTGCGGGTTCTGTGCGCTACCTCGCGCCAGTTGCGACAGCAGAATCACCGTCAACCCGGTGGACTGCGCGAGAGCCTTGAGCGTGTTCACTGAAGCGTCAATACCGATACGCCTGTTCTCCTCGTGCGCCTCGCAGCGCAGAAGTTGCAGATAGTCCACGGCCATGACCTTCACCCCATGCTTGCGAATGTGGTGGCGCGCGTGCCCGGCGATCTCACTGGCCGACAGCCGGCGCGCGACCAGATGAAACGGGAGTCCGGCCAACTCTGCCGAAGCGTCCCCGGCGCGCGCCAGGTCGTCACCCACAAGTCCCTTTGATCCGAGTGCCCGCAGCTTCGACGCGCCGATGCGGGACTCGCGGCCGATCAGCGTGGACAGCACCTGCGCCGCACTCATCTCCGCTGAGAAGAACGTAACCGGCGTTCCCATGCGCGCAAGGCTGCACAGCACTTGCGTTGTCAGACTGGTTTTGCCCGTGCCTGGGTATGCCCCGATCACCACGAGACAGCCTTCCGGCAGGCCACCCGTGCGCTTGTCCAGCGTTTCAAGTCCCCATGAGTGGACGTTCGCCTTCTCCAAGCCAACACCCCGGCGCAGCAGCGTACCGATGGGGCCGGATTCCGCATCGGACTCCGGCAACGTGCGCTGAAGTGCTTCCTCCAGCGACGTGCGCACGGTGCCAATGTCCGCGCCACCCGTAATGGCCACCGCTGCCGACTCTGCCGCCGCTTGCACGGAGCGCAGCCGCGCGTCCTCAACCAGAATCCGGGCGTAGGTCTGCGCGTGACTGACGCCCATCGGCCCATCGAGCAGGCCCCATAGAAAATCATGTCCCCCTACCGCATCAAGTTTGCCAGCCGACTCAAGCGCCGCCTCGACGCTTATCACATCAACCGCCTTGCCCTGTGCGGATAGTTCTGTAGCCATTTCGGCTATCATACGAAAGGCTGGATTGCAGAAGTGCTCAGGCTCCAACCCCTCGGCAACTACGGAATGCAGCGCAGCGTTGTCTTCCGTGAGCAGAATCGCCCCGATAGCCGCGCGCTCTGTTTCCTCGTGGCGCATTTCAGTACGGGGCCTCCAACTCGTTTGTGACAAGCCCAAAGGCGCGCCCTGCTGTTGCGGCCAGTGTCGGCGCAGGAACACCTTCACGCGCCCACCGTTGCAGAATCGCTTCAGTGTACGGCCATGACTTCTTTTCCCGCTTCGCGGTTTCCAGTATAGCGGCTTTGACGACATCTGCGCCGTGAAGTGTCAGGGCTTCCCCGATCCCGATGGGTGTCTGCCCGTAGACACGAAAGGCGAGCGCGTCAAGTTCCTTCGGGACAGTAACGGTGTCACGCGCGCTGTCCCGTAGTGTAGTGTCCTGTCCTGTCCTGTCGTCGTTATATCCGTTACTTGCGTTATCCCCGTTACGTGCGTCGGCCCTGTTTCGGTAAGCCGCTTGACGCAAAGCGTTAGTGGGGTCAGGGTTATATCTGCCAAACTTGCCAACGGTAAGAGTAACGGTGTCCAGTGTTATGTGCCCATGAGATTTGGCACAGAGTTTTACAACGGACTCCATGCTCGTATTTGCGTGAAGTAGGTGCTTTTCCGCCTTGTGTCGTTCAATGCTTCCACCGCGCCCAAAGAGTTTCATTACCAGCAGGAGCCGCGTCCATGTTCCGAAATCGGCGTCCGATAATTCACTCGTCCATCCCGCAAAGGTGCTCTCCGTATCGAGCCTGATCCATGCGCTCATGTTGGGCTGTCCCCCTTCTTGGGTATCTCAAGGGTTCCTTGCGCCCGGTGAATCTCACGCACGAGTCCCAGGCGGGTGCGCAGTGTGCTGTCGCCGCAGTCGCCGGCAAGTATTCGCTCGTGTGCCAAATCGGCGGCGGTAATCAGCGCTGGCGGCACCTCCAGTAGTGGGACATGACAGGGTTCACAGACCGTTATCAGGGCGGAATCCGGGTACTCCCACGGCTTTCGCTTGGGCAGGTAGTACCGGTGGTGTACGGAAAGAGTTCTGTCGGACGAGAGACAAAAGCGACACTGCCAGCCGTCCCGCTCCATGATCTGCAACCGCCTACGTTGCCATTCCGGCTTACGACATTGCTCCGTGTACCATTCCTTGCCGCTCATAGTCTTGCTCCAAAGCGAAGCAACGCGCCGAAGGTGTCCAAGCAGGAGGCCCATTGGATAGGGTTTCCGGCATCCTTCGGCGCGTTGCAAGTTTGGTTCATGGACAGCCTCTTACTTGGACACCCATATTCTACCTCACATCCTGTTGCGTGTCAAGGGGTTACGTTGGACGGCATCTTCACATCTCCCACCGTCCCGCGAATGTAGCGCGAGATGTACCCGTCGCGTTTCACCTGGATCAGCACATGCTGAAGGATGTGCTCCAGGTGTAGGATGTACGGCTCGCCCTGGGGCAGGTGCGCCATGACGGCGGAAAGCTCCCCTGGCGTCATGTCACCGGGCACCTTGCGCCCGACCCCAGCGACGAGACATGCAGGCCGCGCGCCCCTGCTCCACCGTCGTCCAATCAAATCCACCATCTGCCTGCGCGTCAGTTCGGCCATGATGCTCTCCTGAAACTCGACTGTAACCTTCCTGCACGATAGGCATGGGCCAGGTGCGCCATCGGGTAGTTCGCCCGGCGAGACTTTCATATCTTCTCCTTCCTTTTCTTCCCCCCGTCGCATTCCACGGGCGCTAGTTCCAGTTGCCGCGCCTTCGGCTTGTCGAACAGGGGCATAAATGCTTCACCGTCCAAACATCCCGGAGAGAACCATAGCCGCTCATTGTGCCGGTTGGCCGCATTGGCCCCATCAGCATTAGCCGTCTGATAGCAGGCGTTCGCGCTGTAGGCGTGTACGCGCCACGTTGCGGGCATCTGCGCTTCATGCTCTGCGGCGTACCCTGCCAGCACAATCCGGTATCGCGGATTCTGCCCATGCTCAATTGCCCACTCGCGCACGGCGTTGCTGATGCTGTGGTCGTCAACGCGATAGAGGTCTTTGGCGCGCACCTCGCCTTGATAGGGCGGGTCAAGGAATACCCCAACCGTATCGCCGTATGCGAGCGCGCCGTCTGTGACCACGCGGGACCAGTCGCCGCAGCAGACGCGGACGCGGCGCAGGCGGGCGGCGAGGGCGCGGAAATACGCGGTCAGAACATCGCCGCCAAACTTGTTGCTGCCAACGCCGACGCTGAACTGCTGACCGAGGTGCGGACGTTTCCGGTTGACGCCCCTGCCCGCGTCGCCGAGGTGCGGGAGTTGCCGGTTGACGCCCCGGCCCGCGTTGCCCAGGTGCGGGAGTTGCCGGTTGACGCCCCGGCCCGCGTTGCCGGGCTTGCATACCACCCCATCCACAATCTGCCACGGCCCGTTCCCCGCGCACCACCCGGAGCCAATCCAACTGTTGATGCCCCACACCCACCAGCCCGCGACCTTCGCATCGTAGAACTCAGGGTCCGCCTCCATGCGCTCGATGCGCTTCTTCCCCTCGTTGACAAGCCACAGGTGCCGGGCAAGCAGGTCCGTTTCGTTCACCGGCCAGTCGGCATATTGCGCCACGGCGTCCGGGTCTGCCGCCAGCGCGCGCCAGAAATTGCTCAGGTACGAATCGGCATCATTGACGGTTTCCGCCCCGGTCATCCATCGGTCATCGCGACGGGCCAGAAGCACCGCTAGACTCCCTGCAAAGGGTTCGCAGTAATTGTCCACTGCGCCCATCGCAGCCCATACGGTATCGGCCACGCGGCGCTTGCCGCCGAACCACGGGAAGGGTGCGCGTAGGTCCGTCCACTCAGGCCAGGTCACGCTTTCTCCTTTTGCCGCCGTCGCATTCCACTCGCACCGGGTAAGTCTTGCCGTCCCATTGCGCGCAGATGGTGCAGCACTCGCTCACGCGGTGCGGCTCGCGGCAATGGCAGCACTCCGGGCACTTGGCCGAGGATCGCGGGCAGCGCGTCATGGCTTCATCTCCTTGACAGCGGCAATCAGCGCGTCGTCATAATCGGCAAACGGGGCTATGCGCGATCCCGGCACGGCCACATAACACACGCCGCCGGTTGTCCCAACGGCAATGTACCAGTGCCGTTTCGCCGCATATTCGCGGCAGCGGTCGCGCCACAGGCACAGGGCGACGTGCTCTGAAATATGGTCGTGCAATTCGCTGGCCATAAACTTCGCATCGTCATCATAGGGTGGCGGGATGCAGTCAACGGCCCATCCGCATACGCCATGTACAAGGCGATAGTGTAGGTCGCCCTCCTGCCATTCGGGCCAGCCGCAGATGGGGGCGGCCTCGGTCTCGTAGCGTTGCAGCGTGTCGGCAATGGTCATGTCCTGCCCCCCTCGCGCGGGGCTTCTGGCGCAGCCTTTGCGGGCAATGTCGGGTGAAGCCGTTCGAGCAGCCGGTCCACCCTTCTGCGCCGATTGACCTCGATCTGCGCGCGCTGTTGTGGGGCCAATCGAATTGCGCGGGCATACGCCCGTAGTTCATTTGCTGTCCAATGCTCTCCCATGTCATCCCTCCCTTGCGGGCAATGGCCCGTCGCCGCAGTCCTCGCCCATGTCGGTCATCTCCAACCACGACGTCTCCATGCCCTGTGCTCCAGAGCGCACGAAGAATAGCCGATTCCCGATGTGCATGGAGATTTCGTCGTCATCCATGCGCTCGATGTGCACCGGCACAGCGTCGGCGCAGATTTCGTCAATCGCGCCGGACTCGTCGAGGCGGACTTCAACCTTGCTCATGGCTTCCTCGCTTTCATTCCGCTCTGGCGAATGCTCTGAAGTGCGGCGCTAACCTTGTCGCCGCAAGTTTCGCATAGCGGGATGCCGAGTACGGTATTGCTCCGCGCGCTGTCCTCAAAACAGGAGTCTACGAACTCGCCGGCCATATACCACGGGCCGATGCCCTCGATGTGCTTGCGCCCACACGCCCCGCACGTCAGCGGGTACTTGAACAGCACGTCGGACTGCTCAGGGGTAAGTTGACACCTGCGCTTGTGCATCCACTTCACTTTCTTGCTCATGTCACTACTCCTTCCCCGCTCGCGGGGCGTCAAACAGCGGCAATGCAGCCACACGCTCGGCCTCGCGCACGGGCAGTTTCCCGCGCAGTATCGCGCACAGTATGGGCGACGGGCCGCGCATCGGCTCCCTTGTATTCGCCTCCAACCATTTTACGCGCCCCGCAGAGCGCAATTCAGCCCCCGCCTCAATGAGCAGGTTCACGTAGGACTGGACGGGGATCATCAGTACCGACGTATTGCCCCGCGCCTGTTCCTCTATGGCCTTGCGGACAAACGCCGTAGGTCCACCGTGCGGAGAGTCCTTCTTTCGGAATGGCGGATTCACGTAGTTGCTATGTCCCCACGGCAGTACCAGCCCATTGTACTCATCCGGGCGCGGACAAGGGCACGGGTCAAAGTCGAAATTGAACTCCGCATTGAGGGCAGCATAAACCTCTGGCGGAGTAAGCCAATAGCGGCGCGCGTCCACCAGCGCGTCAATCTTGCGCCAAGTATCCAGCAAGATCGTCTTCTTCAGTGCGTCCGCCTGCTCTGGCGTAATGCCCATGTCAACCCTCCTTCTCAATTTGGATTCCACTGCGTACACGCCGCGACCTTCAGAGCGTTGCGCATACTGCCAGTCCAGAAGTGGCGATCCATCGTCCATGCCCAGCGCATCGGCAATGCCGTCCCTAACGTGCTTGCCACTTGCCGCGAGATTGTCGCTATCCAGCCCGCGCGGCCCGATGCGTGTTATCAGAATCGTCAAGGGCACACGCGGCGGGGGTATCGCCGTGAGTATGGGCACTGTGCAATTCCACCGCGCCGACGTGCGCTGTCGTTTGGCGCGCGCCGCGCGCGCATACCAGTTCTCCCGCGCGTTGGTCTCGTTGACTATGCGCATTCCGTCTATGCGGACATGCAAAACAGGAACGAGCGGGCGGCCCGAATTGCACGAGGCTCGCGGGGCGTCTGCAAAGCATCCCGCGTTTTGGGGGAGATTGTGAGACTGGCTACTGGGGCAGACGCCCCCCGTTTCGCCGCCTCCCCGCGTGTCACTGTCCACGCCGCGCTCCGCTCGATTCCTTATCACACGCGCACCCTTTCTGTCATGTGTATCTCCGCATGACACGTTGGACACAGCCACATCACCGCCAGGGCTTCACCGTAACCGCGCACATGATGTCCAGCCAGCAATCTGCCACTAACTTGCAGGCCGCATCGCTCGCACCGTGCGGGCTTCGCTAAACGTCCATGACGAACCGCATCGCGCACCCTGCCTCGTGCCCTATCGCGCAGTGGGTTATAGATGTGCCTACCGCCCAGGCGAATACGTTTTCCTCTCTGTGCTCGGTCACACCAGCGGCACACATTCCTCCTACCGTTAGGATAATGAGACAAGTCCTTTGCTTTATGAAACTCACTTGGGGCCAGTTCGCGCTGGCATTTAGTGCATCTGATGCGCCCGCTCGTTCTGACGATTCTCATTTCTGCGCCTCCACCCATGCCGCCAACTGCCCGATCTGATCGTCGCTGGCGCCGTCCATGTCGGAAATCAGAATCGGCTCGTCTGCGAATACGAACTTCAGCCGGTTGGCCTCTGCGGTCAAACTGTCCAACTCAGTCGCGCCGTCAATGTATGCGCCGATGATGGACAACCAGTGCGCCCGGTCGCCCGGCGGAATCTGCGGCGCGGACATGCTCGCCTCGAAGGCGGCGGCCACGTCATTCTCAGCGCACGGCCAGATTGCGCCGGGGAACCCCTTCCCCGCATCGCATTCCCGGTTGCGGCATCGGAATGCGGGCGGCGCATTCGTCCCGGCCTGCTCTGCCGCCTTGCGGCGCGCCTGCCCGTCCCAGAACTCTGTGCCGCCACACGTCGGGCAGGGGAGATCCAATTCGACCACCGGCGATGGGCCATTCTTCGTGTCCACCATCCACGATTTGAGAATATGCGGTCGAGGGGCTTCAGGTTTGCCCTTTGACGCTGGCGGCTTTGGGGCAGCCGCGGCGGGCCGTGCGGGCGCGGGCTTCGCCTGAGCGGGTAC
Source organism: bacterium (assembly GCA_041648665.1). Classification (NCBI taxonomy): domain Bacteria; species bacterium. Next base: position 39,568 of record JBAZOP010000014.1, read on the forward strand.
AGATGGACGCGGCGCAGGCTTGGCGGCGGCTGGCCGCGCATGGGTAGCCGCGTTGCCGTCGTCATCCTCGCCTTCTGAACATGCCCCGACGATTGCGGCCAAGCCATATCTTCTGGCATATGTCGTGGCACTGCCAACGGCTTGCGGATCGGCCTTTGCGAGTTTTACGGCACAGACTCCCCGCACCCATTGGCCGCTTGTGTGCAACAGCGTCGTGACAACCTTCAGCAATTCGCCGTCGCCGTCGAATGTCTGCACAACGGCCAAGCCGTTTGCGGACAGCGGCTCACGGATGGAATCCCACAGCCCAGCCAGGTCGGTGTATGAACTCTTGAAAAAGGGATTCTCCGCACCGCGCTTGGCTGGCTTCATTTGCGACTGCATCTTGGACAGTGCAACCGCCAAGTCCTTAATGTCCTTTGACTGCATCTTGGCTCTCCTATGTCAGCCGTAGAAATTCGCCGCGCGTCAACGTGCAGCCGGGGACACTCTCCCCGGCCTTCAGCGCCATCAACGCCTTGCCCTTGTCCAATGTGGCAGGCTGCGGCACCATGAACTCGGCGGGCACCAGTGTTGCGTCCAGCACGTCCACGCGGGGCGGGCCTTGCTGTATGCGCGCGCCGCCCATTTTCGTCCCGGCCTTCGGCAGGTGCCGTGCGTCCATCTGGGCCTTGAGATAATCCTCAAGCCATGCGACCTTGTTCATCGCGCTCTTGCGCAATGCGGCAAGCCTGTCGGATTCGACCTTGAACGCATCGGCGTCCGCCTCCACGTTGCGGACAAACTTCACAATGGCCTCAACCTTTTCATCGAAGGCCATTTCCAGCGCGGTCAGGTCGTCGCTCTGCGCTTGCGTCAACTCCCCGTTTTCATCTACGCACTCCATGATGTCGCGTATGCCCGCGGTAATGTCATAGAGAGTTGTCATTCCACGCTCCTATCCCCGGCTTCCTGCCGGGCATCAACCTCAGCGGCGGGGCGCGGACGCCCGCGCATGTGCCCGCGTTCAAGCGCGCGCTGATACTGCTCTGCGCGTTCGGCATCCCCACCGGGTGCCTGCAATTCACGGCTCGGAAGGTGCTTCATTTTGTCTTCTCCATTCTCGCGCACTCCATGAGCCAATCCTTGACAGCGTCCTCGCGATTCGTGAGCGATCCGCTACCCGCCAGACATTCCACGTTCTGGCACTCGACGTAGTAGCCGATCTTCCGGTTGCCGACGATCTTCGGCGTCCCGCCGCAGTGGCACTTCGGCAATGGCGTCATTCCACTTCTCCCTTCACGAATAGGCCAATCTGGCAATGCTTTGAGACAAACCCATCCACGGTATGATTCTGCCAGAGATAGATTGCCCGCGCCTGATGTTGCTCCGGCACGACATAGACCGTGTGCAGTTTCCGCGTCACCTGGTCACGCTGAGACTCCGCCACGATGTCTACGCCAAAGAACCGCCGCAGGTCGCTGACGCGCGCACGGTAGTTCAGCATGTTGACACGGGCCAGGTCGAGGCTCGTTGCGCGCCATGAGTGCATACGCAGGCAGTCCAGAGTCTTCCAGCAGTCGTCGGACAACTTTCGCTTCACCGGCGCGGTCACATAGGGTTCAGGCGTTTCCATCGGACTCGTCCTCATCCTTATTCAACGTGCATCGGGGCGGTTGCCCACGCTCAAAGTCATCGCAAACTGTCCACCACTTGATGCGCGGCTTGACGCACCCTGCGTTGCCCCGGCCACACCGAGGCGGCTTGTACTGGAGACTGGCATGCTTACAGAGGACGCAGCACTCCGCGTCTCGCAGGGGCTTCATTTGTCATCCTCTCCTCAGCGCGTTATCATGCACTCGGTCAATCTTCGGCCCGTCCGCGCCGGCATGGTCGCGCTCGGCTTCGGGTTGCAGAAATTGTTCTTCGAGGTAGTCAATCCGGCGGACCAGCCGCATACGCTCGTGCGCCGCTGAGGCGAGTTCGGTCTTGTAGGAGTCGCGCTCCGCCCGCACGAAGCCAACCTCCCATTGTAACTTGTAGTTCTCGCGGCTCAGTTCGGCAATGAGTTTCACGGCGTCGCGGGTTGCGAACACGTCATCGGCGGAAATGAGCACGGGCGCCGCCTGAGCAGAGGGACGGGTGATGGGATCGGTCTGCGCCGATCCGCCCCCCCCCTTCCGTGCGCCGCCCGCGTCAACCGTCTCGACGATCTCCGGTATTGGCGGCTGAGTGAAATATCCTCCGGCAGCTGCCATCCGCTCCCGTTCCCGCGCCTTCGCCCGTTGCAGTGACCGGCTCCACGGATCCCGCCGCACCGTCTCGGCGAATGACGCCTCGCGGTGCGCCTTTTCCATTTTCGCCTGTGCGGGCGACGGCGCATTTACCGCCGCCGCGTCAACCGCCCTGTGAACATCCGTCGCGCAGCAGGCGTCCGCAACGGGATCGCTCCCTATCCGCGCCTGGATTTCCTCGGCACTCGCAAACTGCGCCTGCTCGATTTTGTCCGTCGCCATGTCGCATGTCCTCCATCCCATGACCTGTCTACCTAGGTTACCTTGACCTCTGCCGCGCAGTCATCACATGCCGGCCGCGTACCAACTCGCGTCGTTGCCTGATCCCCGCAGTAGTCACAGATCAGGAGGCTCTCTGTGCCCGTGGATACCGGGCCATTCGCCAGCACAGACTTGCCGGCCACTCGCGCGGCGATTTCGGTGATGAGTTCTCCCCCGCATCGGACGCAGACGCCAAAGCGGGCAATCTGGTTGGTTTTCCGTCCACATCGTCGGCAATACTTCCGGCACCCGGCGCAGAGACCGAGTTCCTTGCTGTCTTCACACACGAGTGGCGTTCGACAACCCCGGCAGAAACGCCGACTGTCGGCCAGCACGGCCTTCTCGATTTCTGACCGCCGTTCGCGTACCCGCTGCGCCGAGTCTCTACTCATCGCGGCCTTCTCCGTCCGAGACTTCGTGGTGATACGCTTTCTCGTAGGCGTCATCGCGTCTCCTCCAATTGGAAAGGGTCAGCCTGCCGGGGCCGTGAAAGGCGCACAAACTCACGGTGGGTCTCCCCGGCAGGCCATGTCGCCGAAGCGGATGCGTTGGCTGGCGAAGAACCGCTGGGCTTGCGCCCGGCGGGACTTCTGCGCATCTCGCTTCGGCAATGAATGGTTGTCATGAATCGGTTCCTCGCCAGCCACCCTTATCATACAACCGAGAATTGAAATGTCAAGAAGAAAATCTGAAAAATCTTTCGGCTTGCTTTTCTGCAAGACCTATGGTACATTTCTTCCGTAGGAGGGTTCGTGCGGCTGCTCGATGATTCTATCTTCGCCGAGGAGCGCAAGGCGGAACGCGCCGCAGTTGACGGCGGCGTGGCGCGATACCGTCTGCTGGCGAAACGCGCAACCGACCGGGGCGATGGGGCCAGCCTCAAGCCGGTCGAGCGTCTGATGCTCTACTGGCATACCCGCCTCACCGCTGCCATTTCCAAAGAGCGCACTTCCTGGCGCAGAGGCACACCCGGCCCTAACCGGCAACAATACGGCCCCTACCTTGACGATCTGCGGCCTGCGGAATGGGCCGTTATTGCCTTGCACGAAACGCTGAGCCGGTGCATGATCTACCCGCACGGGGCGCGTCTGTACCTGATATGTCTGGACATCGGGCGCGCGGCTGCCGCAGAGATCGTCATCCGCACACTGCGCCGGAAGAATCACGAGGCGTTCGCGTCCGTCAAGCGCAGACTTAAGCATCGGTCACATCCCAAGCTGGTCACCCAGATTGCCCGGAAAATCACCGATGGGGTCTGGACGCTGCCGATACAAGTCAAGGTGGGCGCGGCACTGTTTGAGTTGGTTCAGGCGTCCTGCTACCTGCCCCTTGAGGACGGTACGCCCACCCCGGTATTCGTCAAGGGGATGCGTTCCCTGAACACGCACTTTGGATGCCGTGGTCGGCGCGCGTTGATTATCTCGCTTGCCCCTGAAGCACTCAAAGTCATTGAGGAAGGGCACTTACAGCGGCAATTCCTGCATCCCCGCTATCAGCCGATGCTCGTTCAGCCGATGATGTGGAGCAAGGGCCAGTCCGGCGGGTACGTGGAACTGCCCATGACGGCGATCAAGCGCGCCGCGTTGACCGGCGCACCTGAACCGCCGCCACTGGTCTACGATGGCATCAACGCACTGAATCGCTGCCCCTGGCGCGTTAATCGCACCATCCTGCCTGTGGTCAAGGAGTTATGGGAAGCGGGTGGAAACGTTGCGGGCGTCATCCGCCGCAATCCGTATCCCATCCGCCCCATGACGCCGGAGGAAAATGCCGACTTGGACAAGCGTCGGTTCTGGCGCGAGTACGCCCACAAGGTGCACAAACGCAACGAGAATGAACTGCCCGCCATGCAGAATGTGTTTCTATGCACCCTGGGCGTTGCAGAACACTGGGCCGAACGTTCTAAGTTCTGGCTACCGCACCAGTTAGACTTCCGGGGCAGGGCATACCCTGTGCCCCTATTCCTTCACCATCAGGGAGACGATATCTGCCGGGGGTTGTTGGAGTTCGCCGATCCTGTGCCCATCACAGAGACCGGGCTGAAATGGATTGCAGTACATCTTGCGAATTGCTGTGGATTTGACAAGATACCATTTGCACAGCGCATTGAATGGGTTTCCGACAACCGGGCCATGTTCGAGAAGTGGATTGCCGCCCCGCTTGAACATCGGGAATGGATGGACATGGATGAGCCATTTCAGGCGTTGGCGGCTACTCACGCCCTTCTGGACGAAGGAGCCGCCGCACATCTGCCCGTCCAGGCGGACGGTAGCAACAATGCCTTACAGCACTACGGGGCCATGCTCCGATGTTCTGAAACTGGGGGACTGGTCAACCTTGTTCCACGTGAAACACCGTCAGATATCTATGCAGTGGTTCAACTTAGGGTAGTCGAGAGTATTTCAGCAGAGGCGCGGCAGGGGAATCGCTACGCCGCTGCCGCCGAGCCGTGGATCACTCGCAAACTGGTCAAGCAGCCCACCATGACCGACCTGTACGGAGTAACGATGATCGGCAGACGTACACAGGTCGAGGACCAACTAACCCGCGCCGGGTATACCGCTGAGGATATCTACGAGGTAAGCAAGAACTTGGCGAACGCTATCGCAGAGGCGTCCCGTGAGGTCTGCGCCGCCGCGCATGTCGGCATGGCATGGCTGAAGGACTGTGCGCAGAAGATCGTCCTTACGGGCAAGCGGATCGAGTGGACCAGCCCGTGCGGCTTGCGCGTGGTCCAGCCGTACATGTGCAGCAGGGAGATGGGCGTCCACACATTGAGGCATTTGCTGTGGGCGCGTACGGACGATGAACGCCTTATCAACATCACTCGCCAGCGCAACGGATTTGCCCCCAATTTCGTGCATTCCGTGGATGCCGCCCATATGTTGACTACAGGCATCCGCACACGCGCCGAGGGCATGGACTTCGCCGGCGTCCACGATTCCTACTGGTGCCACGCCGCGCACCGGGATAGAATGAACGTTCTGCTTCGAGAGGAGTTCATCGTCGCGCACAAAACGCCGCTGCTTGAGACGTTGCACAAAGACCTGTGCGCCACATACCCGGAAATCACGTTTGCCCCGCCCCCCAAGTTGGGCACTCTGGACCTTGAGGCAGTTCGTGGATCGCGGTATTTCTTTGCATAAAGCAAAGACGGTGGTAGTATGGAAATATAAAGCATCTGTAACGTCTAGTGGAGTAACGGGATGGGGAAAATCGAGTCGGTTGACGTGATGCCACGGGTCACTGTGGACCTGATTGACTGGCTTGAGAAGATCATCCCTGCGCCGGTGCTGGACAATGTGGGCTGTCTTGCCGACGATAAACACCGGCTCCTCATGGCCTATGAGATGGGCAGACGCGACGTGGTGAACATGCTGCGCAGGCGGTGGGACAAGGAATCTCAGCAATGAGCATGTTCAGCGGAGTCACCGACTTCTTCACAGAGGACTGGACCAACCTTCTCTACCTTACCCCTCTTGCTCCTGTCAACTTTGTGCAAAAGACGCTGGCCTTTACAGTATTGGGGGGCTTGAAGGGCTTTGGTGGACTCTTTGACAAGATGAGTGGCATGATGTCTCCTGCACCGCCCTTGCCGCCGCCAGTTCCGTCCAAAGATCCCGTTGTAAAACGACAGTTCACAAGTCTAATGCCAACAGGTAATAACATGCTGCGTGTGGACGTGCCGCGCACTCCGGGCATGGCAACATCCATCATTCCGCCGGGCATCCGTCTCTAAGGAGTCTCGTTGGCCGAGTCCATTCGGACGCAGTTTGAACGGGAAGATGCCGAACGAAGCAGCTTTTTGGACTTGTGCCGCGAGTGCGCCGCCCTCACAATCCCCAGCATCCTGCTCCCGCTGGGGCAGACGGCAGGGGGACGAATCCCGATCACCTACCAGTCCATCGGGGCGGATGGACTTTCGACGCTCGTGAGCAAGGTTCTGGTAGCGCTGTTCCCGCCGCTTGGCCCGTGGTTCCGCATGTCGCCCGGACCCCAGGTGCGCGAGAAGGCCGGGGCCGCAGGCTGGCAGGCGTTTGACGATTACCTCTACGGGCGGGAACTGCAACTCATTTCCAAGTTCGAGAAGTCCAACTACCGCATGGTCATCCGGCAGTGCCTTGAGTCCATATTCTGCGTCGGCAACGGGCTGTTGCAGGAGTTGGACAACTACAACTATCGGTCTTTTCGGTTGGATTCGTGGATTCCCATTCGCGGCTCCGATGGGCAGATTCTTCAAATCGTCGTCAAAGAGAAGGTGCATGTCCTTGAACTGACGGACGACCAACTGGCGTTGTGCGAGATCAAGCGCGAAGATGTAGAGAAGGTCGGATACTCTGAACAGTGGAAAGACCAGTACACGCGCGCACGGCTTCAGCGCGATGGGACTTGGGTAATCACTCAGGAAATCAAGGACAAGGAGTTCAACCGCTCCGAGGAACGCGTGTCCCCGTTCATCCCCATAGGGTACATCGAACTGTCCGGGGAGAATCACGCGCGCGGATTCATCGAGGAACGCATCGGCGACCTGCGTTCTCACAACGGCCTGTCCAAAGCCCTGCTGGACGGGTACATCGCCATGACGATGCTCCGGCCCATCTTCGACTCCTCAAAGGGGTATACGACCGACGCATTCACGCGCCCGAATGGCGTACCCGTAGAGGGCCGCGTAGAAGGCGAGACGCCCAATGGGCTGGCGTTCCTGCACACGAACAAAAGCATGGACATGGGCGGCGCGCTTATGGGGTTGACGCAGATTGAGAAGCGGTTGGGCAAGCAAATGCTCATGGAGTCCGCCACGCAGCCGCAGGGCGAGCGCGTGACCGCCTATCAGGTTGACCGCATCCGGCAGGAGATTGATGGCGCTTTGGGTGGCGCTTTCGTCAACATTGCGGGCGAACTGCAAATTCCCCTGCTGAAACGCCTTGAGCACCGCATGGAGCGCGACCGGCTGCTGATCCCCATCCCCGCGCAATTCAAGAAGGACGTGGACATTTCCATTACCACGGGTCTTGAGGCGTTGGCCCGCCAACTGTCCGCGCAGAAGTTGCTTGGCGCGCTGCAATCCGTCGCGCAGTTGCCCGGCGCATTGCAGGAGATCCGCCTCGATGTCGCCATGCGCGAGTTGTTCAAGGGCACGGGCCTGTCCGTGGACCAGTTCTTCAAGACGATGGCGGAGAAGCAGGCGGAACAGCAGGCGGCCATTGCGCAGCAGGCGCAGGTTGCCGCGAACGAGCAGAAGGCGAAAACGGCTGGTAATCTCATGGAGATGGCCGCAGAAAGCCAACTGCAAAAACCGGGATAACCTTGCCTGAAGCAAGGCCCCAAAGGAGTCTATCATGGGCGACGTACCGGAGAAGAAGGACGGCATGGATGGGGCGAAGGCGGACGGCGGCGGGGATAAGCCCGCGCGCCCGGAGTACATCCCGGAGAAGTTCTGGACCGGAAACATCGAGGACTCGGCAAAGAAGATGGCCGAATCCTACGCGAATCTGGAGAAGAAGCAGTCCGCTCCGCCGCCGAAGCCCGGCGCGATGGACTTGACCGCGCCGCCGGAATCGCTCGACGACAACGCGACGCTCTCCGATACCATCATCCGCGCGGGACTCACGCCAGAGGTCGTGGGCAAGACCTTTGTGGAAAAGGGCGAGTTGACGAAGGAGCAATACGACGCCCTGAAACTCAAGGGACTTGGAAAGGCGCTGGTCAATCAACTCCTCAGCACCGAAGTGGCCCTGCAACAGCGCGTGACACAGGACACTATGGCGAAAGCCTATGCCGCCGCCGGGGGCGAGGAACAGTGGAAGAACACGTTCCTTTGGGCACAGGCCAATTTGAGCGAGGCTGACCGCAAGGCGTTCACTGAGGACCTGGCCAACCCCGCGCGCAATGCACACGCGGTCAAGTTGCTCTTGCAGATGCACCGCGAATCCGTCGGCGCGGGCGGCAGCAACCCGCTCAACGCCGGACGGCCCGCCAGCGGCAACGGCAATGCGCCGTTCAGCACCTATGCGGAATATGACGCCGCCGCCAAAGCCGCAGAGTCCGACCCATCCAAACGCACTGCGTTCCAGCAGCGATTGAAGAACACGCCCGATCACATCATGGGCGCGTTGCCGTTCCTCTCGACCTGAGCGCGTGAAACGCCCCTACGGGGATACGCCACGCCGGACGGTCGCATCGCCGTACCCGCAAAACCAAAGAGCCTGACGCAGCCGGATAACCGCAAGGCCCGGCCATGCCAAGACAACTCCACGGTGAAGCGCATTGTGCCGTTTCATTGTCACCAGTTAGGAGTTTAGTCATGGCCTACGATGTCGCATTGCAAGACGACCACGGAACAGGGAGATTCGACGCACTTGCGAAG
>JBAZOP010000015.1 GCA_041648665.1 bacterium
CAGGCCCCCCGGGGCCGGGTCAGAACGGCACAGCGCGGGCACAGCGCCCGGCCATGGGCATGGGCATGGGCATGGGCACGGCCATGGGCATGGGCATGGGCATGGGCACGGCCATGGGCATGGGCACGGGCATGGGCATGGGCACGGGCGCCCATGGGCAACACCTGGCACCAAATGAAAGCGCTTTCACACTAGCGCCCACATTAAAACAGAAAAATCTTTGGCCAAATCGCTTGTGCCAAAGGCATATTATAGAGCGGCACCTGAGACACAACAAAACATGGAGCACGGAAACATGACACTAACCATTAACTTCCTCATGACGGGCAACAGAATCTTGACGGCCGCGGCGCTGCTCCGCGTTCTGCGTCAGCTGGCACGGGCGGCGGCGGCGGCGGACCGGCGGACGTACGCGTACTAGCACGGGGAGCATGAAACATGAAAAGTCTACGGGCGCGGCGGTTGATTGCGGTTGTCCTACTCGCGGTTGTGTACGGCACCGCGGTTGTGTACGGGATCGGTGCGGTTGTGTTGGCGGTCATTAACTAACGGGAGCGCAGAGCATGAGAACGACGAAACGGTGCGACGGGTTTGCGGCTGAACCTCGGATTGCGGCAAGCCGCTCTGACCGTATGTTCGATCGGGCGCCACTACCACAGCCGGCGCCCGCGATCCACCGGGCGCTGTTGCCGTGCACTAAGGTCCGCAAGGTCCGCCGGCAAGGTAAGGTCGTTTGGGTTCCGGTTCTGTAATGGGGAGGTTGCGAACATGACACGGGAAGCGGAAGACCAACTGTTTGTAGTTTTGCTGGCATTTCTTGTTGTCAAGGCAGCATGGCCCGGCATTGTGTGGGGCGCAGAGCAAGGCGCGGCGGTTGTTGGTGCGCTGTGCTCATGTCCGCACGCGTGGTTGATAGGTGGAGTTGCTTGGCTCATTTGGCGCAATCGTGCATAGCAGTAAAACGGGGCGGTCGACGTTGCAGCGCCGCCGCCCCCCAAAAGGAAAGAATCACAAATGTACTACGTCAAGTATCGGTCGCGGTTCACAGGCGAACCTTGCGTCATGATTGTAACCCGCACGAGCACAAACCGGAAGACGGGCAACATGGTGCAAGTATGGTTTCTCAAGTTGCGCCATGCGCCGCACAAGGTCGTCAAGTGTAAGCGGGATAAGGCGATCTGCGGCAATTGCCCGCTACGGGGTGGTTGCGGTTGTTACGTTATTGTGTTCAAGGGTCCGTTGTCAATCTGGAATGCGTTGCGCCGCGGGAGTTATCGGGCGCTGTGGAATCATGCGGCCGAGGCCCGGCGGTTGTTGGGCGGACGCAAGATTCGATTGGGCGCGTACGGTGACCCAGCGTCGGCGCCGGTGGGCGTGATTCGGCGGTTGTTTGCGATCGTCCAACCCACGGGGTGGACGGGTTACACGCACAGCTGGGAGCGGGCGCCGTGGTTGCGGCCGTATTGCATGGCCAGTGTCGAGACGGCATGGGGCGCGCTGCGGGCATGGGCGAAGGGGTGGCGCACGTTTCGGATCCGGCAGCCCGAGGACGTGCAAATGGCGGCGGCAGAGATGCCGTGCATAAATGAGTCGCACGGCAGGCAGTGCATACAGTGCGGATTGTGCAATGGTAGCAGGGACGGCGTCAAGTCGATTGTGATAACGGCGCACGGTGCGCGCAAGAGTCTGGTAGTTACCCAGTAACAAAGGAGGTTTCCCGTGGCCAAGATCAGCGTTAGAGGTTGCTTTGAGCTCCGCCGGTGGAAGGGTCGCGAGGGGCGTGTGATCCTCGTGCGCAGCGACGGCAAGGTGCTGATTAAGTACAACCGCAGCGGGTACTCGATCCTGGAGGCGCGGTCGCGGGAGCTCGCCAAGACTCCGGCGGAATGGCGCAAGCTGGCGAAGGTAGAGCAGCAGCGGCGGCTGGCCGTGCTCGACACGTTATTGCAGGAGCGGTGCGGGTACCGGCCGGTGGAGTGTGTTGTGACGCTCGGCTCGAGCGTGCAGCAGAACAGCGCCGGGTGGGAGCGGTACTGGGCGCGCAAGAAGCAGGAGGACCGGGAAGCGCTGGAGCGTTACCAGCGCGAGCAGGCGGCGAAGGAAGCGAACACGCTGAGGGAGATCTAACATGACGAGCAAGCAGGTATTCGCGGCGCTGTGGGATCTGACGAGGCACAAGAGCAGCGAGGCGGCGTGGTGTCAAGCGTTCGAGCGGGCGCTGGACGCGGGCGCGGTGCCGTTCCAGCGCGGGAATGCGCAGGGGGTGTTTGTGCCCTGTGATCCGAAAGGGTTCCAGCTGTACTTTGGGAGGCCCGTGATTGTATGGTGAAGATCGGTCGGGCTAAGTCCAAGCGGGTAATGCTCTTGTGTGCCATGTGCGGGTACGTGTGGCTGTCCAAGGCAAAGTGTTGGTGGCGGGCGCGGTGCCCTCGGTGTCTCCGGAACAGCGACTGACAGGAGGTTGTATGCGCTATACCAAGTTCGCGTGGAAGGTTGTGTACGTGTATCGCGATGACATGCAATGGCCACGGCAGATGCGGTACTTTTCCGCGTGCTGCGCCCCGTGGGCTACAGAGTACGCTCCGGGCAAGATCACGCGGCGGAACCAGCGTTGCGGCCCGTTGTGTCTGTTCGCGACGAAGGGGGCGGCCGAGGTCTTCTGCGCCTCGCGGGTCGGTGGCTACTGCATCTTCCGCGTTGCCTATCGCTCCTCGCGTGCGACGTCCATCTGGAGCCCTGACGGGTCGCGGCGTGTGCGTGTCCGTGGTGATCAGTTGCCGCCAGGTACGGTGTTGGCGGACGAGGTCTATGTGCTGCCCAAGCAGGGCGTGTAGGAGGTTGTCATGACTGCGGAAACACAGGTTTTTCGGGTGTGGACGGGGCCGTGCAGTGTGCAGCACTTCGCGGACAAGCTGGCGGGGGCGGTCAGGTCCAGCGCGCGCTGATGCGGGCCGCGATCAGGCGGGCGATGCGCAAGGTCAAGGAACTACGGGAGGACTAACATGCTGACGTTCACACAGACGGAGTGCAAGGCGCTGAAGAAGGCGGCGGCAGGGCGGGAGGGGTGGCTGTCCGCACGTTACCACTACCCGCTGACCCAGCAGGTGCTGGATCTGCGCTCGATGCGGGCGGCGTGGTCATGGCGGTTGTGCAGCATCCCGGCATTCTGTCGCGTGGACCACAGCTGCGCCGTGCGGTGGGCCGCGTTCGTCGTCCGCTACGTCCGCACCGGGTGCCGGGCGGGCCTGACGGGCCTGACGGGCAGCACGATGCGCATCGTGCGGCTGAAGTGGATGCGGCAGCGGTGCTCGCGGCTGGGGATCAGGTTGTCTTACGTTCGCGAAGAGCAGAAGAGGTGGTCATGAAAGACTGGTTGGCGCTGGATTGTGAATGTGTGGCATGGGAGGGCTCGCGGTTCGTGACCGTGCCCGAGTTTGTCGCCGGCGGGCTGGTGACGTCGGTAGCCCCGGACGAGGTCATGCTGTTCCGGGACAAGGAGGCCATGCGCGCCGTCGTGCTGCGGGCCGCGCGCGAGGGCGTTGAGATCGTCGGGCACAACCTGGCGTTCGACCTGCTCGTCCTGGGGCTGGTGCCGGAGCTCGACTGGCACGTGTACGATACCATGATCGCGGACCTGCTGCATCGGCTGAGCAGGGACGACTGCGAGGACGACCATGGTCCGCCCCGACAGCGGGGGCTGGCCACGTTGTTCGGCCGGGAGTTGGCTGGCAAGGGCGACACGCAGTTGCGGTTTGGAGAGTACCGATACGCGCCCCTGCCCGCCGAGTACGAGAGCTACCTGCGGGAGGACGTGCTCGCGACCCGGTGGGTGTACCTGGACCAGCAGCGCTGGGGTGGCGTGCCGGGCGGGACGAGTGAGATGCTGCGCCAGGTGCGCGCGTCCCTGGCGCTGACGCGGATCAGCATGACCGGGCTGCCGGTGGACCAGATCGAGCTGGCCCGGCAGCAGGAGGTCTTCGGGCAGGAGCTCAAGCGGCTACAGAAGGAGCTCCTGGGGCACGGGCTGTACCGGCCGGAGAGCCGGGGGCCAAGGGGTGGGCTGAAGAAGGAGGGCTTCGAGGCCAAGAAGTTCCGCCGGTACATGACGGATCTGGCTGCGGCGCGCGGGCTGGTGCTCGAACAGACGGACAAGGGGCTGGTGGCCATCGGCGAGGACGCACTGGCGCCGTATCGGGATGACCCGGTCGTGTCCACCTGGCTCGCGGCCCTGGACACGCAGAAGATCATCGGTACGTTCCTGAACGCGTGGCAGGACGTGGAGCGCGTGCACTGTCGGTACAACCTGCTCATGCGCACCGGGCGAACCAGCTGCTCCGATCCCAACTTGCAGCAGGTGCCCAGCCGGGGCGTGCGGGGCGGGGTCAAGGCCGTGTTCGTGGCGCCCCCGGGCCGCGTGTTCTACGAGCTGGATTACGCCCAGCTGGAGCTCTGCTGCCTGGCGCAGCTGACGCAGGGGCGGATGCTCGAGCTCATCAATGCGGGGAAGGACCTGCACCGGGAGCTCGGGGCGGTGTACTTCCGGAAGCCGGCGGCGGACGTGACGAAGGAGGAACGGCAGCTCATGAAGGCGGCCAACTTCGGGCTGCCTGGCGGGATGGGCGCGAAGAAGTTTCGCTCGTTCATCAAGTCCAACGGGCTGCCGGACCCGGGCGAGACGCGGACCCGGGACCTGATCAACGCCTGGCTCGAGGCCTACCCGGAGATGGAGCAGTGGCTGGCCGAGGGCAGGGGCGTCAATGACCGGCGCGTGTGCCGGGTCTGGTCTGGGCGTGACGGGGAGTCGGAGGCGTTCACGCGTGCGTGCTGGGAGGTCGCACTGAGTCGGATCGGCGCTCGTAGTGTGCCGTCGCACATCTATTCATCCATTGTAAAGGGGCACGGCAGCCCGGAGGTCGAGGCCTGGGTCATGGGCCGTGACGTCGTCGTGACCGGCGGCCGGCGAAGATATCCAGTTAGCTACACAGAACAGCGCAACACGCGGTTCCAGGGGCTGGCGGCCGACCTGGCGAAGGACGCGCTGGCCAGGATTGTCCTGGAAGGAAGTGAGGTGGCAACGGTTCATGCGTTCGTCCATGACAGCGTACTCATCTCAGTTCCCGACGACGATTCCCGGGAGCAGCGGGCGGGGTGCATCGCCGACTCCATGCTCCTCGCCGAGCGGCGCTGGCTGCCCAGCTGCCGGGCCGGCGTTGAGATCAGCGGGCCGGGCCGGTCGTGGCTGGATGCGAAGAACGGGCCGAAGCAGATGAAAAATCAGGAGGTGAACCGAAATTAATCGGTGCATCGAAACCATACACAAAGTCATAAGTCCCGAGCAGACAAAGCGATAGAACGAAGGGTGTGTGACCAAATGTACTGGAGTATGAGGGGCGCTTTTTCTGACGAGGGTAATCATGATTGTCAAGTTCTCCAAGAGCGGGCGAGAGAAACGTATCGGTGGCGGGCAGTTCTTTGGTTTGAACGTGCGGGACGACTTGAATGCGGCGCGGCAGGAGGCACGCAACCGTCTGGCGAGCCGCATTTTTGAGCTCGCGGATCTGCATCTCGACGCGGATGATGCAGATTGGCTCCGGCGCTGGGCGCACGCAGAGAATGGCCGAGCATGGGCGCGCGCGCGTGGGCAACATCCACTTTTTGCAAACCATGATGGGGAAAGACTGGTCCGCATCGTGGCTGAGCTGCGTCCGCTGATCGACGACGATGTTGAGTGTCAGATGAATCTGGGGTCTGAAGTCACGGGAATTGATGTCTATTAAACGAGGGGTACAACATGAACAGCTGGGAAAAATTAAGTGACTTCGAGGAGTGCGGTGACCAGGCGGACCGCGAGACGGAGCGGGACGACTACGAGGAGACGGCCGAAGACGAGGAGCGGGAGGAGCGCATCGCCGAGATTTTAGACTTGCTCGAAGCCTTCTTCGACTCTTCGTTCGGACCTCTGTTTGATGAGGTTGACGACTGGCTCGGTGGCGATACCGACCCGGAGCCGGAGAAACTGGACATGTTGCTCAAGGCAACGGAGAACGAGACGGTGCATGACCTTGTGGCTGAATTGAAGGAGTACTTCGCGTGACGCACGAGGAAAAGAAAGCCAAGCAGAGAGAGTACAGCCGGGCCTACCGCGCGGCACACCGCGAGGAGGTACTGGCGTACCAAAGGGCCTGGCACGCCGCACACCGAGAAGCGCAGCAGATTTATCGCGCCGAGCGTCGTGAGGAGAGGCGGGTCAAACATGCGGCCTACTATGCCGCTCACCGCGAGGAGCGACGGGCCTACAACGATGCGCACCGCGAAGAGCGGCAGGCGTATCAGCGGGCCCGCAACGCCGCCTGTCGTGAAGATCTGTCAGCTCGGGACCAGGCCAACACACGTATCCGGGGCTGGGCCAAGTGGTTCGACGGGTGTTCGCACTGTGGCTGCCGCATCGACCCGGCTGCCTTGGACCTGCATCACCGCAATCCGGCAGAGAAAGAGGTGGGGCTCTCGGCGGCAAACGGCTGG
The DNA here is from genome assembly GCA_041648665.1 of bacterium. Lineage (NCBI taxonomy): Bacteria > bacterium. Next base: position 6,523 of record JBAZOP010000015.1, read on the forward strand.
AAGCGCTGGTTCGCTGAGTACCTGAAGTGTGACGTGTTGTGCGCCAACTGTCACCGCATCGTTCATGCGGAGGAGAGGAGCAACTGACGATGAAGATAACGCTGTTTGGTGGCCACGGGTATCTCGGGTCGCACCTTGCGGCCGAGCTTCGGCACTTCGGGCATGACGTGCACCAGCTGGGGCGGGACCCGGCGGTGTGGACGGGGCTGGATGAGCCGGACAGATTTCTGCATCTCGCGTGCCCCCGCAACAAGCCGGGCGTCTGGTCGTGGCGCAAGGCGATGGAGGCCCATGCGACGGCCGTGGCATTGCAGCAGGACACGGGTACGCCGCCGGACCAGTGCCTGTTCATCAGCAGCCTCAGCGTGTTCGACAGCCCAGGAAATGAATACGGCCACTTTAAGGCCATGGCCGAGCGCGAGGTGCTGGCCCGGGGGTGGCGGGTGGCTCGGCTGCCCACACTGCTCGGAACGTGCGACGGTGTCAACCTCTATCGGCGTGACCTGGGACTGCACGAGATCGCGAACATGTTGGCCAACGACTGCCGTGCCACGGTCAACCCGGATGCGGTGCGGCACGTCGACTGGATCGGCCGGGTCGTGCGCGAGCTCGCGGCCTGGTGCAGTGCGCCGGTCGACTTCCCGAAGGTCTGGTCGCTGTCCGAGGGTGTCGTCGCCTTCGAGCAGATTGTCGGGCCGAGGGTAGCGGTGGTCAACGGGGAGCGGCAGACGTACGTCACGACGTGCGGCGAGCCCATGGTGATGTCCGACGTGCACCTGCTGCGGAAGCGGTTCAACGAGTTGGTAGCGGCGATCAAAGACAGGAGCGCAAAGTCATGTTGACAAACGAACGTAACACGGTTCTGGCCCCTCACCTGAGCTGGTCGCAGATCAGCCTGTTCATGCGCTGCGCCAAGGCGTACTACGAGAAGTACATCATGTGCGCCCCGCAGCGCCCGACGTACAGCCTGCTCTCGGGCAAGTCGGTGCACAAGGGCCTCGAGCTGCACAACCGGGAGCTCGCGCGCAACCGGCCGGGCATGAAGGTCAAGGACATCGTCGACGCCAGCGTGGCGGCGTTCGATGCGGCGCCTGACCTCGCTGAACTGGATGTGCCGGCGGCGAAGGGCCGGGATCAGCTGGTCGAGGACATCACCGACCCCGTCCGGTCGTACCTGGCGGATGTCGAGCCGAAGGACCTGGACTACGCCAAGCCGGCGGCCGAGGGCGACGTCGAGAAGGAGGTCTGGTTCGAGGTGGCGGGGCAGAAGTTCGTCGGCTATGTGGACGTGGTCCTGCCCGGCCTCGTCGTGGACTACAAGCTGCTCGGCCGGCTCAAGTCGGCGCAGGACGTCGAGAAGGACGGGCAACTGGTCCTGTACAGTCGGGCGCTCCAGCGTCCGGCGGCGTTCGTGCAGCTGGTCCGGGGCCGGGCGCGGACGACACTGACCAAGCAGACGATCAGCCCGGCCGTGTCCCGGGGCGTCATGAAGAGCATCGAGGATGCGGTCAGGAGCATCGAGATCGCGAAGCAGACCGGCCACTGGCCGCAGTGCGATGCCAAGAACTGGATGTGCGGGCCGACAACGTGCGAATATTTTAGAAAGTGTTACGCCGGCACCGGGGGGGACTATGGCACAAACGGCTGAACAGAAACGCGAATACCGGCGCGAGTACTATTGGCTGCACAGAGAGCAGTGCCTGGCGCAGAGCGCAAAGTGGTATCAGGAGCATAAGGCCGCAGTGCGCGTCTACAATCAGCGTCGGTACAGCGCCCAGATCGAACAAGCGCGCGAACAGTCCCGACAGTGGCACCGCGCCCATCGTGAATATTGTCGTCAGCGTTCGAGACAGATTCAGATAAAAATTCGGGACCAGGCGCTGGCTATCTACGGCGGGCGCTGTGATCGTTGTGGTGAGTCAACGCCGTGTTGTTTGCACTTCCACCACGTGGTGCCAATACGGGCGGATGCCCGAGAGCGCGACCGAATGCATGAATCGGGATGGCCGCTTCGCAGGAAGATTATCCGCGCCGGCCAGCGTCTGCCACAGTACCGGTTGTTGTGCGCCAACTGTCACGAGAAAGAACACGATCGCTTACAACGGGTGACGGAGCAGGCCGGATGTTCCGGTGTTGCAGCCGAGCCCACAGTCAAGTCCAAGGAGTCTCACCATGTCCGAGCGCGTCCAGTTTGAATCCTACGACATCGGAAAAGTCAATGCGCGGTACATCTCTGGGAAATCGTTGGCGGACGGCACGACGATCCGCGGCGCCATCCTAGGCGTGCGCCGGGAGGTCGTCGGCGATGAGTCAAAAGACGTTCTTTACCTTGAAGGTGTCCCACAAGGCCTGTGCCTCAACTCGACCAACCGCAAGTACCTCGTCGCCAAGCTCGGCGCGGTGACGGGCAACTGGGCCGGCGCCCTCATCGAGATCTACGGTGCGGAGGGCGCCTACAAGGGCGAGCCCTGCACCGTCGCCAAGGTCCGTCTCGTTCAGTAGCCCTCGCTCCTTTCTGCGTTCCTGTTTCCTGGGCCGGACAGCCGACCGCCCAAGTGCTGTCCGGCCCACTTTATTGATTGGGGAGAATATGGCTCAAGAAAAGTTGCGGTGCCCCCTCGAGAGCTGCCGGGAGGAGCTCAAGGGCTGGCGCTGTGAGCATCACGGTGACATCCGGGACCTCTTCCATCCCACGGGCATCAGCGACGAGGAGATCACCGACCTGCTGGTCAACCGGCTGAGCTGCTTCCTGGATGGTGACCGCAGCACGGTTGTCATGCCCGGCGTCAGTGGCCAGCGGCCGTGCGCCATCGAGACACACAAGCTGCAGCCCGACCGGCTGCAGGATTTTGTTACGCGCATCCAGGTGCGCTGCGGTGTGACGGACAAGCGGCTGAGCCGGCATCGGTTCAATGACTACGTTGTGCTGCAGCACGGCCTGCTGCTGACCCTGCCCCACGTCAAGATTGTAGGAGATCGACCCATGCTCTTCCGCCTCGAGGACGTCCACGCCGGCCGTGACGAACTGTACTGGCCGTTCCAGGACTCCAAGCTGAACTTCATGGTGCACCAGGTGCTGGGCTACTCCGGCCCAGGCTTCACGCCGAAGCGGACGGGCGCCCTGGAGGAGTTCGTGCACAGCGTGCGGTGTGCCGACGAGGACAGCGAGCAGGTGCTGTACGGCTGGATGATCGGCTCGGTGCTCCAATACGTCATCGGGCCGGGCGCCTCGCCGATACTCATGCTCTGCGCCAAGTCGCACAGCGTCGGGAAGACGACGACGGCGGACGTGCTGCGTGCCATCCTGGGCGGCGGGCTGGCCCTGCCCTGGACCAACGACATGAGCATGGACGACGTGCTGCGACAGCTGCTCGACCCGAGGGCCCGGTGCTTCTGCATCGACAACATCGTGCCCCCCAACGGCAGCCGGGTCTTCAACAACCACGTGGTCTGCAATCTGATCACCACGGAGAGTTTCCAGACCAAGCTGCTGTACGGCTCGGGGTTCATCAGCTCGGACAACTACGTGGCCTGGATGGGGACGGCGAACCTGCCCAGCTTCGCGAGCGACCTCCTGGCCCGCAGCTGCATCTGCGAGCTGTCGGACAAGCGCGTGCCCAAGACGGTAGGCTGGGCCGCACACTGGGCCAAGCGGCGGACCGAGGTCCTGGCCGACGCCATGGCCATCGCCATCGAGAACTGGCAGAAGGGTCCGTTCCCGGTGACGGGCAGGTTCAGGTTCACGAACTGGCTCAACTACGTGGCCCGGGCGATCCAGGCCGAGCCGATGACGCTGCCCCGCAACACGATCGTGCGGGCGCCGATCGAGCACTGCCTGGACGAGGTGTTCGCTGGGTCGGGCCAGGTCGAGCAGGTGAGCATGGCCGACGCTGTGCAGTTCATCAACAGTGCCGCGGTTGGTTGGTGCGGCACGACACGGCAGATTCAGACCGTCGAGGAAGACAGCATCAGAGCGGATCTGGCGGCTTACAACGCATTGTACAGCGTGCAAACGCGGGAGGGTACGGTATGGGTCGTGCGCGAAAAAGTGTGAAGCAGATGACGCCCGAGGAGAAGCGCGAGTACTGGCGGGAGCGCCGGCGCTTGAGCAGGGCGGGGTTGTGCAGCGGGTCGTGGGACGCTCGGCGCAACCCCGAGTTTCGGGAGTGGTGTCTTAAGCACAACCTGGAGCCGAATCGGACGGCGTGGAATCGCTTTCAATACGAAAGGGGCAAGCGATGAGCGAGAGCGCGTGGCTGCAGTTGATCGGTTGGGTGGCCACAATGGGCACGTCGATTGGGTACATGCGTGCCCGGCTCAATGACCTGGGGAAACACGTTGACCGGATGGAGGCCAAGGTCGACGTGGTGAAGGAAGTCTGCGACAAGTGCCTTGGGGAAAAGGCAGCGAAGGAGGCCAGGTGAAGGTTTTTTGTTTGGGCGACACCCATTTTCCACATCACGACGCCAAGGCCGTGGACTGGGCGCTGCGGATGTGCAAGAAGTTCAAGCCCGATCACGTCGTCCTGCTCGGCGACATCGCTGACCTGGACGCCGTGTGCCGGTTCCCGAAGTCGCTGAAGCGGGCCGCCGGCCTGGTCAACGAGATCTCCGAGGTCCAGCGCTGGCTGCAGCGCATGATGCCGGCCTTCGGGCGGGCGAAGGTCTCGCTCCTGGTCGGCAATCACGAGGCGCGCCTGTCGTCGTTCATAATGCGCAACGCCCGGGAGCTTGCCGACCTGCCGCAGCTGTCGCTCCGGGGGCTGCTCGGGTTTCCGGCCAGCTGGGACATTGTGCCCGACAAGCACGGCATCTTGCTCGACAAGGTCTTCATCACGCACGGGACCAGGTTCGCGCATGGTGTCACGCAGTCGAACCTGAACCGCTGGTCCGGACTAAGCTCGGTGCAGGGTCATAGCCATAGGGCCTCGATCGCGCACCGCGGGCTGCCCACGGGCAAGGTGCTGTCCGCCGCCGAGGCCGGCTGCTTGTGCCAGCTGTCGATGGGGTATGCGCCCCAGACAGACTGGTGCCACGCCGTCGTGACGATCACGAACGGCCGGGTGGAGCTCGTGCGCAAGTGATCACGCACCACAACGACACGTTCGGTTGGTTGGAGTTTTACCAGGAGGGTCCAGTGAATCGCAACTACATTCTGTTTGGCAGCAACACCGAGGTTGAGGAGCCGATGCTCGAGAAGGCCATCTGTCCAAGGGTCTACGACGACGTCAAGACGGCGACGGCGTGCGGCCTGAAGGTCCACGGCCCGTGGCGTGCGGGGTTCGAGTACATCCTCGCCCACCCTAATGAGTACTTCCTCCTCGTGTGCGGCATCTGCAGCACCCCGGCGAAGCGCATGGCGGGCATCGACAAGATCAACGCCAACCTGGCCGGCGCCAGCAACGTCACGTGGTACACGGTCAAGAGCTCGGATGCCAAGATCAGCCCGTTCGCCCGGATCGGCGTTGGTGCGCTGGTCTTGGATCGCTGCTACATCGCCCCCGACTGCGAGGTCGGCGACTTTGCGGCCATGCTCCCGGGCTCGGCGCTGTACCACCACAGCAGCATCGGCGAGGGCACGATTTTGGTCGGTGGCAGCGTCGTCCTTGGTCGGAGCCGGGTCGGCAGGGAGTGCTGGGTGTGCTCGCACGCCACGATCCTCCCGGACGGCTTCATCGCTGACGGCCAGGTGATCGGTGCGGCGGCGACGGTCAAGCAGATCGGTAGTAGGGGGGCGAAGTGATGTCCGTGCACTACCTCGCCGACGTCGTGTTCGTGGCGATGGGTCCGGTTGCGCTCATCGCCCTGTGGCTGCTGGCCGACATCCGCCGGTCGTTGCGTCCGCCTCGCTTTCCCAGCCGCAGTAGCTGGAGGAGGTATCCGTGATGACCGTGTGTGCTGCGTGCCTGGTCGTGCTCACGGCCGGGAGGCTCGTGTTTGACTACCTAAAATGGAGGGACGGCTGATGCCTTACATAACACCAAAACAACGCAAGGAGCTTGCTGTGGGGGTCATGGCCGCTACGGCCGGCGAACTGAACTACGCCATTACTGTGTTGGTTGATCGGTTTCTCGACATCAAGGGTGGCCTGTCCTACGCCGCCATCAACGAGGTCATCGGCGTGCTGGAGTGCGCAAAGCTGGAACTGTACCGGCGCCTGGCCGCGCCGTACGAGGACGCCAAGTGCAGAGAAAATGGAGACGTATACGATGCGTAGCGCCTTTCTCTACCTGGTGCCGGTCAAGGGCGGCCGGGTTTCGTTTGTTGACCGGGACACCTGGCATAAGGCACAGGGCTGGAGCTGGAGCCTGGCTGGCCACGGATATGCACACCGAAGCCACGGGGTGTATCTCCATCGAGTGGCGGCTGGGGCGCCGGCTGGTTCAGAAGTGGACCACATAAATCATGACATCCTGGACAATCGGCGTGGCAATCTCCGGGTTGGCTCCCGGTCGTTGAACTTTCTAAACAGGGTGCCCACGGCTGGGCGGAATCTACCTCAAGGCGTCAGTCGAAAAGGAAAACGCTTCCGGGCGCGCATTATGCTAAACCGGAACGAGCGCTGGCTGGGTGTGTTTGACACGGTGGCGTTGGCAGCGGCGGCGTATGAGCACGCCAAGCGCCAACTCATCAAGGAGATGACCAATGAAGCATAAACTTCGTTGCTATCTTGCTGGGTCTGTTGCTCACCTGACCTGGGACGAGGCCATGCGGTGGCGCCGGGCGTTTGCTGGGCGGCTGCGGCGGGCGGGGTTCGAGCCCCTGATCCCATGCGAGGCAGAGAAGGTGGCGCGGAACAACGGCCCCATGGTCGCGGCGGACAGCACGGCGCCCGGCTGCTCGAATCAGGAGATCTTTGCTCGCGACCTGAACATGCTTTGGGATGCGGACGTCGTCGTGGCCAACTTGCGCGGCGCCGAGCGGGCCAGCCTGGGCACGGCTTGGGAGTTGGGGTGGGCGTACTCAAACGGCGTGCCGATCATTGCCGTTGTGCAACCTGGCGACCTGCACTGGCACGCGTTCATCATCCAGTCCTGCACCATCGTGCCGACGCTGGATGCGGCCATGCGGGAGTTGAAGGTGTTGCAGAAGGAGAGGAGCAGATGAGCACCGAGAAGGATAAGCAACGGGCGAGACGCTGGTGTGATGTGCTCTGTGCGTCATGTCATCGCATTGTGGAGAACCAAAAATGAACGAAACAAAAGGTATGCATCTTGATGCTGGAAAGCCTCAGGTTGATGGCATTGATCCAGTTTTTGTTTTGGCGGTTGGTGAGATCTTGGAATACGGCTCAAAGAAATACGCTAAACGGAACTGGCTGGCCGGAATCGAGTTCAGTCGTGTCTATGCCTCGGCCATGCGCCACTTGCTGCGCTGGTACAGCGGCGAGGACATCGACCCGGAGTCGGGCAAGCCGCACCTGTGGCACTGCGCGTGCAATCTGGCCTTTTTAATAAGCTATACCGAGCACGAGAAGTACGAGGAGTTCGATGACCGGCCGTTCAAGGCCAAGGAGAACAAGTGAAACGTACGCTGATCACAGTTGTGTTCTACGCCATCACCCTGCCATTTGTCGGTCTGGGCATCCTCGCGGCCCTGGTGCGGGGTGGAGTACTTCTGGGCATTGAGATCGTCAATGTCGTGGCCGCGTATGTGGGAGGAGAAGACGAATGATCTGGCGCGTGCGACTCACAGTCATAGAGAGCCGGTGGAACAACAACCAGCTGAGCATCGAGGCGGTTGTTGACGACACGGGCCGCACGGCAGCGGCGCAGGATGAGCTTCAGTGGCGCTTCGACCTGATGCGGGAGCAGTTGCAGAAGCACCTGGATGAGTGGCCGCTGGAGCGCCCGCCGCTCAGCACGAAGGAGGGCAAGTGAGCAAGAAGAAGCCCAAGACCTACCAGGTCCCGCAGGATCTGGAGGCGCTGGCGCTGGACATCGTGTTGTCGATCTTCAAGGACCTGGACATCGAGCTGGAGCCGGACGAGGCCCAGGCGCTGGCCCCGGTCCTGAAGGCAACCAAGAAGAAGCCCCGGAAGGGGCAGAAAGGCAGGTAGTATGCGTATGGCGTTTCTGTTGGGTCTGGTGTTCACGACGGCAGCTGTGCTCGGGATCGGTCTGTCGTGGGCGCTGCAGCCAACGCCGGCAGACGGGCCGCAGCTCCAGTACATCTACCAGGTCACGCTCGAGCCGAGCAAGGGTGGGCCGACGCTGATCTGCGCCGAGCTGCCGATAGAGCTAGGCAGCAGCATCGTCCGCATTAAGGACATCCGTGGCATGGTGGTCTTCATCCGCGATATCCCGCTGTACATCCTCCGCTCCGAGGAGCCCATGGACGTCGAGGCCCTGCGGCGGAAGCTGAACGAGTCCGTGCTCAAGACGCAGGAGGCGCGCACGTAATGCCGACCGGAAAATACGGCCACTCGGACGCGGGGAAAGGGGACCAGCGTAGGCCCAGCGACGTCTCCGAGGCCGAGTGGTCCAAGCGCTGGGATGCGGCGTTCGGACGGGACAAACCTGAAGTGAAGCCCCCGGTGGACGAAGAGGAGTAAAACAAAACGGCCCCGGTCAGCAGCAGTTGCTGGCCGGGGCCGTCCTGGAGGCGGCATGAGAGAGTTTTTTGTGTTAGGAGAAATATGCCTATCCCATCTCGAGATCTTCATGCGGAAAAAGTTCGGCAATGCCGACTCGCTGAGAGTGTGTGTCTGTTCCCCGGGCGGGGACCTGGGAGTTGCGTCTGCCTTTATCGATCTCTGGGGCCCGCTACGGGAGACAGGGAAACTACAAACCGTAGGCTTCGGGGATCTGTACTCATGTGCCCCGATGTTGATTGCTGCCGGGTCCCCCGGATCGAGGATGTGCTACAAGAATACAACGATCGGTTTGCACGAGCCGTACATCGATGACGCCGAGGTCATCACGGCCGAGAGCACGCGGGCGTTCCAGTCCATGGCGGACAAGTTCTATGTCCTGCTCGCAGACCTGACCGGGCGGCGCGTGTCGTTCTGGCGCCGGCGGCTGGTCGGTGGGCACATGCACTATCTCAGCCCCAAGGAGGCCGTGCGCCTGGGGCTGGTCGACCTGGTGTTGTAACCGAAAGGAGAACACGTGTACTCAGAACGGATACCCCTGTACGCGCCGACGACCGTACCGTGGCTGCCCTCGCACCTGCAGGACATCCACTGGAAAGACGCGGCCAAGGAGGCCGAAGACGCTCTGCACGATTGGCTGCGTCTGCCCAGCCACATCGGCGTGCTGCTCGTCGACCGGGCGACCCACGCCCTGGAGCTGGCGTTCGACCAGCTGTGCACCTGCGACCGGCACACCATCGTCCTGCCCGAGCGCACGTTCCGGGCGGTGCACGATGCGGCCTCTAGCAGTGACGCCGTGCAGGCCATCGAGTTCAACCCGATCTGCGACTGCAGCTGGTTGTCCGAGGGCTGGGCAATGCGAGAGGATTGCGTGTACGTGCCCTCGACGTTGGGGGGCACGGCGATCGACCTGCGCTGGTGCCGGTACAACATGGCGATCGTCTATGACTGCGCCCACACGGCGTACCCGGACATGTTCAAGGACTTCCCCTGGGCGCCCTACCGGCTGGCCGTCATGTCGTTCTTCCCGACCAAGCCCCTCGGTGCGTTCGGCGGCGGGGCGCTGATCGGGCCCAAGGACAACATCGAACGCCTACGCCCGCTCGCCTGGCCAATCACCTGGAGCCGTCCCTGCCGCTTCTATTATCCGCAGACCGTTCAATCCGCGGGGCTCATTGCGCGCATCGACTCATGGCTGGAGCAGCGGCGTGCGTACCAGGGGGGGATGTGGGCCAAGACGGCGACCGCAGTTGAGACGCTGTTCGGCGTGCAGCCCTGTTGGTGCCAGGGCGAGGGGTGGAGCCGCTGGATCTCCAGGGTGCCCGCCAGCCCCCACCTACTGACATACGCGCACACGCCTGCGCTGTTCAAGGCCTGTGTGCGGGCGAACCTCCAGACCGGATCGCACTACCCCGATCTGCGGGGCGACGGCACGGACACAGCGCGCATCTCGATCCCGTGGCATACGCCGGAGGTGGCGAAGCGCTTGCGTGAAGTTGCCCAGCAGGCCTGCGTCGACGCCTGTGTGTCAAAGTGCAGCGCACGGGTAGGGTTCTTTAGCCCTCCGGCGCCGAAACGGCAACCGTCCTGCCCCCGTTAGAGTCCCAGGTGCTGCATCATGAGCCGCTGCATCGCGGCGGGCATCGCCCCGATCTTGCCCTTCAGCGCGCCGAGCTGGTTGGCCGAGTACATGGTCTGGATGCGGCGCTGGATCTGCTGCAAGCAGGTCACAGCACCGACCATGTACTTGGCGCGCACCTCGGGCCGGAGCGCGGTGTCCGCGTACTGGAAGCACTGCTGGGCCGTCGTCGCGAGCTCGGCCAGATCACCGCGGCCGGCCATGTAGTTCGCGTCCGTCAGCTGGCGCCACATGTGCTCGACCTCGCTGCGGTTTGAGTGCGCCAGCGTGCTCGTCTCAATGTCGAAGAGGGCCATCGGCAGCTTGTCGAGCGGGATGTGCTCGATTTCGGAGTAGAGGTTGGCACTGGCCTGCTCGATGGCCAAGCGCAGCGCCCGCTCGTCCGACACCCCCACGTCCACCCACGTCTCGCCAATCAACACCTTCCCCGACTTCATCTCCTTGATCACACGGGCCGCCTCCCGGATCAGCACAGCGCGCTTCTCCGGGTCCGGCTCCTGTCCCGCCTTCAGGATTAGCGACCGCCGCTCCATCTCGTCGTCCGTCTGGGCATCACGCATGAGCGAGCCTAGGCGCTCGACGTTGGCGTACTTCAAGATCATGCGCGCGAACATCTCCCGGCGCGGAGTAGCCGAGACGGGCTGTCCGGTGAGTGTCCGCAGGCCGGCCATCAGGGCGCTCTTGTTGTGCTTCGTCAGGAGCGAGGACATCCCGACTGTTCCGGCCTCCTCGCCGGCCCGGAGCAGCACCCGAGGCACGACGGTGCTGAGCAGTTCCGACCCCAGCCCCTTCAACGGGGAGATGTCCGCAAAGCGCCCGTAGCTGACGGTGCGCTCGCGCACGTTCAGGCCCAGGCCGTGCGTCGTGACCATCTCGGCCAGCGGGTTGTTGGCCACGAAGTTACTGGCGTAGTTGCCCAGCGCGGCCATCGGAATCGAGGCAGCGTAGGGCAGGTTCTGCTCCTGCCACTCACCCATGCGATCGGCCAGCAGCTTGAATGCGCCGCTTGAGGACAGGAAGGGCGCCAGGTACGAGGCCTGGGACACGTTCCAGCGCAGCATGGTGTCGCCTACGTCCACGCGCAGCGTCGTGCACATCTCCTTCAGCTGGTCGGTCCAGGTGCGGGCCGACGTCGTGGCGAAGTACTCAGATGGCATGATGCCGTTCGCTGACATGTTGGCCATGTTCCAGACGAACGGGACGGAGCTCAGGGCCAGGAACTTGCCCGGGTCGTGGTACAGGGCGTTGGCCACAAGCCGGCCGGCCTCGTACGCGAAGCTGGGCACGAACGCGCCGAAGACCGGCACCGACTGCAGCGTGCGCACCCAGGGCGGGACGGCGCTGTAGTTCTGGAACAGCTCCTGGAGCGTGTCCAGGGCCCGCTCCTTGCTGTAGCCGCGGGCCGTGCGCAGGTAGTGGTACGTGGCGTAGCGGTAGCTCGGGTCGACCAGGCCGTACCGGTTGGCCAGCCACTGCGACAGCTGGGACTTCTCCGGGTTGGCCAGGGTGCGCCACGCCTCCTTGCCCAGGCTGGCCATGTCCACCTCGGGCGAGCGCATGTCCTGGAGCCGGAGCTCGCGCTGGAGCTCGCGGCGCTTGGTGTCCAGGGCCTCGAGCATGTCGCTGGCCCGGCGCGCCTCGGCGTCCTTGAGCTTGCCCTTGCTCATGACCAGCTCGAGCCGGGTGATGGCCGAGTCGGTGTTGAAGAGGTCGTTGACCAGCCGGTTCTGCTCAGCGCGGATGCCGTCCTTGACGCGCTTGCCCAAGGCCCCCCACGTAGTGGCCTCCTCCAGGTGGAGCTTCCCCGTCAGGCCGCCGGACGGCGTCAGGCCGCCGACCATGGCCACGTCGTTGAAGAGGGTGTGCTCGTCCAGGGCCCGGGCCGTCTCGGGCTCGCCCCTGTTCTTGCCGGCACCTTTGGCCATCTCGTCCAACAGGTCGTAGAAGCGGTGCCTGGCCTGATGAAACCGGGGGTCCCAGGGAGCGGCGCCGGACATTATCGAGCTGACGAGGCCGCCCAGGTGGTTGTTGACCCAGCTGCCCGGATTGCGGATGATGAAGTTGTGCCGCCACTGCTTGTCAACGCGGCGGGCGATGCGCGCGACCAGCCCCTCGGACTGCTCGCCGTACATGATCCTCTCCAGGTAACCCGTGGGCGTCCAGACCTCACCGATCTGCTGCTTGACGGACTCGGCGGCGGCGTCCATGACCTCGTGCCACTGGTCCCAGGTGTTCATCATGCGCAGCACGGACTTGTGGACGTAGAAGCCCTCGAGCGCGCCCCAGTCCTTGCCCACGAGCGCCTTATTGGTCCACTCCCGGCGCCGCTTCAGCGGCAGGTCCTGGACGTTGGTCCGCTTCAGGCCGGGCATCATGGCGACGTGGGCGAAGAAGTCGTCGCGCATGGCATCGGCGAACAGCCGGCGGATGCGGTCGACGCGCAGGGTGCCGTCCGTGCCCACGAACCCGAGGATGGCCGCTTCCTTCTCGCCCATGGCCTCATCGATGCCGAGGACGTCCTCCTTGCGGAGCTCATGGCTGTCGAGCTGCTCCTTGACCCAGCCGCGGGCCGCCTCGTTGGCCTTGGTCGCCTTGCCGCCGTTCTCCTCGAGGGTGAAGTACTTGACCTCACCCCCGCGCAGGCGTACCCGGGCGTGCCGGAAGGAGCGCTGGGCCTGGATGGCCTCGTGCTCCGGCAGCCGCGCCGGGCCGGTGTTGGCCTGCATCTCCGTCTCCCGGTTCAGGGGCGTCCCCTGGGCCCGAAACTTGGCCGCTTCGGTGTGCGCCAGGTAGTAGTGGTCCTCGTAGGGCGTGATCTTGAAGATGTCGGCCTGCTTCTTGGTCAGCTTGCCGCGCTGGACCATGAGGTCCAGGACCATGTTGCGCAGGTGGGCGTCGTCGAAGGCAATCTTGGCCAGCTCGCCCCCTACCGCGGAGGCCTCAAGCTCGCCGGACAGGATCTGGTTCAGGGTCCGCTGATCGCCCAGGGGCAGCCGGTTGATGTTGCGCTGCAGCCGGTTCAGCATCAGGGTGTTGATGTTGTTCTGCGCCGTGGTGTAGACGTCGACCAGCCCCATGGCCCGGTTGTAGTAGTGCGGGTTCTTCTTGAGGTTGATCAGCTCCAGGTACGTCGCCGCCGGCCCCGACTCCATCTGGGCCAGGTCGTTCATGGCCTCGGCGTGGCGCCGGGTCACCTGCAGCACCTGCTGGTGTGCCTCTGCCAGGGTCGGCACCTGGAACAGGGACTTGGGCATCTTCTGCCGGGCGAGCTCGCGGGCGCTGTCCCGCAGGCCGGCGCGCTGGGCAGCCGCCTGCTCATGCAGCTCGCCGGTCTTCGCCAGGATGTCCTGGGCCGTGGCGCCCTCGGGCAGTCCCGCGATCTTGGCCGCCCGCACGACGTCGCCCTTCTCCAGAGCCCGGGCCGTGCGGTTGATCCGGCGCTCGATCTTGTGCAGGGGCTTGGCCGCGGCCTCTTGGATGGCCGTGTAGTGCCGGGCCCAGACGGCGGGCAGTCCCAGGTCGTGGAGGATGCCCTCGCCGTGCGTCTCGACCAGGTCGAACATGCCGTCCACGAGGAAGCGCTGCACCTCGGGCGTGAGGTTGTGCCGGGTGCCGGCCTCGAGCCCCACCGTGCCATGCTGCCCGGAGATGTCGACCTTGCTGAGCTCCGTGATGTTGCGGATCTCGCTCTCGAGCTGGAGCCGGTGGTTGTCCATGGACGCCAGCTTGCGCTCGGCGCCGGCCTTGCGCTGGGCCATGGCCTGCTCTGCCTGGGCCCAGTAGTCCTTGGGCGCACCCTGGAAGCCGTTGCGCTCGGCGATCAGGTAGGCCTCCTTCTGGAGCGTCTCCTGGTGCCCGATCACGCGTAGGTCCGACTCCAGGCCCGCCTTCCGGATCTGGATGTACTCCTTGCCCCACTCGAACAGGGTGGCGACCTCGGCCACCGTCTCGCTGTGCGCGGCCAGGGCGGTCATGGCATCGCGCGCGCCCTTCGTGACGTGGGGGGCGACGTCGGCCAGCTTGACCGACCGGTCGAAGTACTCGAGCCAGCGCTGCCGCGACTCCGGCGCCATCAGCTTCTGGGCCATGTGGGAGTCCAGGGCCTTACGCCAGACGGGGAACATGCCCTTGGCGACGGCGTTGTGGGCATCGACGTAGAGCTCGGTCAGGGACCGGCCCATCTTCGTGGCCGCGGTCTTGTCCATCCGCAGGGCCGTCTCCAGCTGGGCCAGGCTGCCCACGTCCGACGCAAACTGCGCAGCCGCCTCGGCGCCGCCCGACCCGATGCTGAGCTTGGCGCGCGCGAAGGGCAGGAAGATCTGGCGGGCCTCGACGTCGGAGAGCATGGAGAGGTCCATGTTCCACAGGTCGTTGGCCCGCACCTCGCCCTTGCGCCCCTTGACGAGCAGCGCGGCCAGGGTGGATTCGCCCTTCGAGATCAGCTCCTCGGGGCGGGAGGCCCGGGCGCCGGTCTCGAGCTCGGACATGTACTTGTTCCAGTACGCCGAGACCTTGGCGGCCAGCGCGGGGTCCTTGTGCAGCTGGTTCAGCATCTTGACGACACGGCCCGGCCAGGCGCCCAGCAGGCGCACGAGCTTCGGGCTCATGTTCAGGACCTTGCCCATGCCCTGCCCGGCGACCGGGTTCAGGGCCATTTCAGCCAGGCCGGCCACGCGCACGGGCACGCCCGCGGCGACCATGGTATCGCCCACCTTGCCGGCGACCTTGCCCCACTTGCCGGCGACGGCGCCGAACGCGGCGAAGGTCATGGGATCCTCGAGGCCCAGCTGCGGGAGCCGTGCCAGGCCATCACCCACCGTCGAGGTCAGAAGCCAGAGGTCGTCCAGCCAGGTCGTCTCGCCGGCCAGGGTCCGCTCGGCGTAGCGCTGCTGCGTCGTCGCCGGGTCGTGCTTGTAGCCGATGACGTCCCGGGTGAAGCGCTCGAACACGGACGGCTCGGGCAGGACGAGGTTCAGGCCCTCGGGCTGCGGCGTGTTGAGGGCGGCCTCTGCGATCTCGGCCATGGCCGGCTGCAGGAGCGCCCGGTTCAGGCTGGCAACCCCGGTCTTCTTGACCAGGTAGTCCATGGCCTTGAGCGGCCACAGGATGGTGTTCGTGATCGGGGCGTTGGCCAGACCTTGGGCCAGCTTCTTGCTGTACTCCTGCTCGGCAAGCCCCCGCTGCCGGCTCCAGTCGGCCATGACGATGCTGGCCTCGGGGTCCCAGCCGCTGGGCCGGAGCTGGTCCAGCTTCTGCTGTCGCTCCAGGTCCTTGCCGGAGAGGTAGGTCTCGTAGGAGTCCAGGCGCGTGGACATAGCGCTCAGGGCAGCCCACTCCTCCTGGGTCCAGCCGCTGTTCGGCTCGTAGCCGCGGGGGCTGGCCAGCTCCCAGACCTTCCGCTCGGCCGCGGAGGGGCTGTTGATCGCCTTCCGGAATGCCCGGTGCCGCTCCGTGGGGTCCTCGATGTTGGCCAGCTCCCCGGTCAGCTTGGACACGTAGTCGCGCAGCTTGGGGTTCTGCTCGGCCTCGGGCAGGAGCTTGGTCAGGACGGTGCCCGGCCGCTCGGTGAGCAGCTCCTGCACCCGCTGCCGGGCGTTGAACTGGGTCAGCCTGGCCAGATCGCCCTGGCCGGCGTTGTTCTCGCGGTTCCACTGGAAGTCCAGGACCGTCTTGCGGTAGAAGGGCATGGTGCCGGGCAGGATGGTGCCGTCCTCGAGCATGTCCTGCTCGCCCACGGTCGCGCCCACGGCCTGCCACTTAAGGGCGTTGACGGCCTTCTGCCGCAGGCCATCGTAGCCGTACGCCAGGGCCTTGGCGAAGCTGTGCATGTCGGCCCTGGGCACGTCCTTGGCCTCGACGCCGTGCTGGTAGTAGTACCAGCGCGCGAGCCGTTCGTTGGCCCGCTGCGCCAGCTGGTGGCCGCCCCACGTCTGGTTGAGCAGGGCCGGGTTGTCGTAGGTCTTGCCCCACAGGTCGAAGAGGCGCATGTCCTCCTCAAACTGGCCGGTGCCCATGTTCGCCGGCGCGATCTTGAGCTGGGACAGCATCTTGTCCCGGACGCGGATGGAGACCGCGGCCTGATCCGGCTCCTTGAGCACCCCCTTGGTCACGGCCTCGTTCAGCCGCCCCATGGCCCGGAACTGCCTGGCCTGCTCGGGGGTCGCGCGCAGCTCCCATTCCGGCCCGAGCCAGCGCGTCAGGTACGCCTCGCCGCCCTCGATCAGGTCCTTGCGCCCGCCCTCGTACTTGACGCCGCGGCCGTCCAGGTGCTGCGTGAACTCCTGGAAGCGCTGGCGGTCCGCGTCCTCGGCGGCGACGAACTTCGCCCAGCCCTGCTCACCCTCCTGCCGCCGCACGCCCTGGCCGGCGCCCTGCAGCTCCTGGTCCTGATCGCCCGTGAACAGGGCCGTGAGCCGGGAGCCCATCATCTCGAGGGGGTACATCGCGCGCTCGGCGTCCTGGTAGACCTGCGCCTGCTGGATGGGCAGGGTCTGTTCCAGGACCTGGGGCGGGCCGACGTTGGGCACCAGGTCGTAGTCCGGGTTCTTGGACTCGTCCCCATCGGGCAGAGGCGTGGGCCCGGTCTGAAGCGGGGGTAGGGAATCCAACTGACGGGCGTAGGGGTTGGGCATTACTCAGCTCCGAGTTTGCTGTCGGTGTTACCCGTGGGGGCGGGCGCGGGGACGTACTGCTTGGTGTTCGCGTCGATGGACGCGAGGATGTTCTCGATCAGGCTCTCATGCAGGCCGGGCTTGTCAGTCTGGTTCTTGACAGCGCTGGCGATGTCCTGCCGCAGGGTCGCAATCAGGGCCGCGCGCTTGGCCGTGTCCGTCGTGCGCGAAAGGGCGGCATACGTCTGGCCGCGGCTGATCTGCTGGATCACCTTGCCGTAGGGCTCCAGGAGCGCGCGTGCCTTCTTGCCCTTGTCGACCGCGGCGGCCTCATCGCCCCGGACCGCGGCATCAGCGAGGTCGTTGGTGCTGAAGTCCAGGAACGTGTCCACCAGCTGCTTCTGGGACAGGACGGCGCTGCGCTCGACGTTGATGTCGGTGAGCTCCTGCCGCCAGCCCTCGAAGGACGAGAGCAGCTCCTCGAGCCGCTTCTGCGTCGTGCCCGAGGACTTGCCGATGGCGTCCTTGATGACGCTCATGGCGTTCGCCGCGCCCCCGCCGGACGCGAGGTTGCCGGCCAGCGCGGCCGAGATGGCCTCGTTGGTCACGACCTGCGACGAGGACAGCGCGGAGTGGAAGGCGCCCCGGATCGGCTCCTGCTTCTCGGCCAGGTTCTTCTCCCGGGCGTCGAGGTCGGCCAGCGACTCCTTGGGATCCACGCCCATGGCCGTCGTGCGGAAGATCTCGCGGTTGGCGGTCAGGAACTTGGCCACCTCGTCCGGCTTGGCCTTGCCCGCGGTGCTCTGCCCGGCGCCGTAGTTGCGCGCGATCTCAGACATGACCTTGGGCTCGTACCACTTGGACTCGAGGGCCTGCTGCTGGACGCCGTAGAAGGTCTTCTGCCCGGCGGGCGACAGCGTGGCCAGGCGCCGGTCGAGGTTCTGCTTGGCCATCTGGACCGCAGCGGGGTCGTCGCTGCGCAGGGCCTCGAGGTACGGGACGTAGGCCTCGGTGTTGAAGGTCTGGAACTCCTTCTTGCCCTCCTCGGCCTCCTTCCGCTGCACCTTGAACGCGTTCAGTTCCTCGGTGGCCGCGTCCAGGCGCACCTTGTTGAGCGCGCCCTCGGCGGCCCACTTCTGGCGCTCAAAGTCGAAGGTCTCCTTCTGGAACTTCATGCGCTGATCGAACTCGGCCTTCGCCTGCTTCAGCTGTGCCAGGCCCAGGGCGAACTGCCGCGCCTGGCCCTGGTACGCGTTCAGGGTCTGGACGAACTGGGAATAACTGCCTTCGTCGATGACGGGCATGGGCGTCTCCTATGCAAACTTCTTCGTGAGGTAACTGTACAGTCCGCCGCTACCCTTGATCTTGGCGCCGCCGAACATCTGGTCGATGAGCATGGCCAGGTCGCCGCCCTGCCCCACGGTCTGCCCGCGGGACGTCAGGCCACCGGCGATGTCGGCCAGGGCGTTGCCGAGCCCCTTGCCCTTGTAGCCCAGGTCGGCCCCCGTCTCGCGCGCGCGACCGAACGCCCCGGCGAGCTGGCCGGTGATGTCGAGGTTCTGCGTCGAGAGCAGGCCGCCGGCGAGGCTGGCGAGCGCCTGTCCGGACAAGCCCTTGTTCCCGAGGTCGAGGCTGTACATGTCGGAAAGGATGTCGGAGCTGAACGGGTTGAACGTCTGGTCGCCCAGGTCAATGAGGTTGTTGCCCACCAGCTGGGCGAAGATCGCTTCCCGGGCCGCGTCCGTGGTCGCACCAGCCGCCTTGCCGATGGCCGACGTGCCGCCGGACAGGAGCGCCTCCAGGTCCGTGGTCGCGACGTCGGCGCCGACCCCGAGGCTGCCGTAGGCCTTGGCCATCGCACTGCCGCTCTCGCCCATGGCCTTGGCCACGAAGTCGGACAGGCTCAGCGCCCCCTCCTCGTCGCCCTCGAGGTACGTGCCGTAGCCGGAGAACTCCGAGCGCTTGCCCATGTCCTGGATCTCGGGGCTGGTCTGGAGCTGCTTCAGGTACGCCTGGATGCCCTCGGTTGTGCCCGCCGCATCCGAGCCGAGGAAATCGCTGTAGCCCTGGCGCATGGCCGAGCTGGGCCGGAAGCCCTGGCTGGCGACGTCCGGGAGGTACGCGCCGATGAAGCCCCCGAGGCTGGTCGGCAGCTGGAAGCCGAACGAGCTCAGGTAGTTCGAGCTGCCGCCGACGCTCAGGCCGTTGTACCCGCCCGCGCCGCCGCTGAACATCGACTGGTAGAAGCTGGAGTACGGGTTGCCGCCGTAGAAGGAATAGTCACTGTTCGCCATGTGTCCCCCTTAGCCCATCAAGCCCGAGAAGAAGCTGGTCGGCGTCTTTGCGATCTGCCCGCCCAGCCCCGCGGCAGCGCCGCCCGCGCCGCCGAACAGGCTCATGATCATCTCGCTGGCGCTGTCCATCGTCTGGCCAATCCCGGCCGACAGGTTCGCCCAGGGGTTCGCCGCGCTGTACGGCACCTGGCCGTAGAGGCTGGCGCCGAGCTGTGCCAGGGGCAGGACCTCCTGGTTGGCGTTGTTGATGGCCGCCGACTGCACGCCCATGAGCTGCTGCAGGTTTTGGAAGCCGATGCCCTGCGCGGCGCCGCGGTTCTGCAGGTCGCTGGTCACGGCCGCCTGCTTAATCTGGAACGGATCCATGGCCAACTGCCGGAGCTGGGGCAGAAGTTCCTGCCGGCGCTCGTCGGCCGCCTGCGTCAGGTACTTGGCCTCGTCGTACGCCGCGGCCCCACCCTCGATGCCCTGGGCCGCCTGGGCCGTGCGCAGCCGACTGGACATCGCGTTGGCCTGGCTCTCAGGAATGCCCTGATCGAAGGCCTCCATCAGGTACGCGGCCTGTGCCTTGTACGCGGGGTTGGCCAGGACGCTGAGCAGGCTCGCGTTGCCCGCATTCTGGGAGGCCGCGTACGTCTGATTGCCCGCCGTCGTCGCCTGCTGGAGCCCGCGCATGAGCGTCTCCATCTGATTGGTCTGGGCCGCGTCCATCTTCTTGGACGTGTCCTGGTACAGGCCGACCAGGAGCTTGCGCATCCGAGACGCCGCGCTCTTCTGGCTGTTGGCGCTCATGACGCCGCCGATCGTGTTGCCGATGCTGCCGAACAAGTCCATGGTGTTACTCCGTCCAGAGGTCGTTGAAGTAGCGGGCGGCTACCTTGGTGCCGTAGATGCTGATGCGCGCAGGGCCCTGTGCATTCAGGTACAACTGCAAGAACCGGCCATGGGGGACGTCCTGGAGAGGGACGCGGAAGGACCGGATGCCGTAGCGTGTTGCGGTCCAGGGCGCGTCCGCGGGATTCTTGGCGTACGTCGCGCTGGCCGACATGACGTAGTGGCCGATCAGACCGTAGCCGGTGTAGAGGTCTGTCGCGGCGTAGATGCTCACGGTCATGTCGGTGGCCGGCGGGTAGTAGTACCACTCGGCCCAGTCCCAGCGCTTGGTCCGGGTGGGGTCGTTGAAGTAGAGCGGCCGGCTGAACTCGGAATAGCGAATGTCCGTGTAGCCGACGTCCTGTACCGAGTCCGGCATGTAGGCCTGATAGGACAGGTAGCTGAACGTCGGGCTTGTGCCGTACGTCTGCGTCGTCAAGAAGTGCAGGTTGATACCGCCCCAGTAACCGGCCGCGGTTGCCGACCCGACGACCGTCCAGTCCAGGACGCTCCACAGGTACGTGCCGATCCACCGCTTCTGGATCAGATCGAAGACGAAGACGTAGTTGTTGGTCGTGGAGTCGTCCAGCGGCACGGCCAGGTGGTACTTGTTGTCGTAGACACATGCGGTGGCGACGTACACGTAGTCCCAGTTGATGCGCGCCATGACGTCCTGGATGGGCTTGCTCACGCAGTCACCCGCACCGCCAGCCACGTCCTGCTCAACGCGCCGCACAGACCGGACCCCGTCGCCGGACAAGAAGAAGACGTCCGCCTCGCGCCCCGAGCCGACATAGCACAGCGTCCGGGGAGCGATGCAGCCGACCTTCTCCGCGACCATGTTCAGCCGAGACGCCGTCGTGTCGATGTTGTCCTCCGTTACCGGGAGGTACACGCCCGTGCCCCAGGCCACGTCCAGGCGCCAGATGCTGCGCTTCTTGAAGATGTACAGGGAGTTGTCCGAGGACCGCGCGGGAAGAAGGCCTGTGATCTCGTCCCCATCACCGGGGGCGATTCGTATGCTCTGGTCGGTTGACAAAACGTCCCCATTTCCGATGTCCGACCAGCAGAGCGAATTGCGGTCCAGGCCCAGCGTCGTGGGGTAGCGGATGTTGCCGACCCACAGCCGGTTCTGCCACCAGCACGCGGCCTGCGGGCACAGGGTCAAGCCGGTAGACTGCCCTGCCGTCGAGCTCCAGTCGGTACGCGTCAGCGGCTGCTGATTGGTATAACTGGTGCCGTGGTAGGGGTAGATGTACAGGCAGGCCGTGGACGTGGTGCCGCCATCGAGAAAGTTCCCGCGAACGAAGCCATAGCTTTTGGTGACCGAGAACGAGATGGCCGTTGAGCCCCGGGTCCAGGTTCCGTCCAGCGCCGAGTAGTAGTACTTGTCGCCGAAGATCCCGACCAGCATGTACGTGTCGCTGTTGCTGACGTAGGCGCCGAAGCCGCGCGGGGTCTGACCGATCACACCGCCCAGGCACGTCACGCCCCAGCGGGTCTCGCGGCGGGCGACTCGGTCGATGTAGGCGTTGTAGTACTCGAAGGCCTGGTTGGGCTGTTGGAACGGGGTATCCCAGCGGTTCACCCCGCCCGCGTGGTCGAACCACATCTCATAGACGGGTTCATCAGGCAGCTGCTGTGCTTGAGCCATCGGCTACTCCTATGCGGGGGGCGTGTAGTTGGGGTCGTTGGGATCGCCAGCGGTGAGCGGCTGCTTGCGACGGGTGGCGGATGGGCGCGCGATCACCACGGGATCGGGGTCGTCCGCAACCACAGGTGCGTCGAGATCGACAATGACCGCCCGCAAGACGCGGCAGGGGCGGTGATAAACCTGCCCGTGCCAGAAGCCGCTGCTCTCGACGGCGTCGGCAGCCTTTGCGGCCTCGAGCTTGAGCTGATCGGCGGTCTGGGCCTGCGGCACGACGTCGTGCCAGCCGGTCTGGCCGTCGAAGAAGACGCGGATGATCATGTTCATTAGGTCAGGTCCTCCGGGACAGCGCGCCCGCTCCAGTCGCCGAACTGTTGGTCGTAGGACCGGCGATCCTGCGCGATCTTGTCGGCCATGCGCTTGGCCATGACGCCGCGGTCATCTTCCTTCAGCTGGAAGTAGATGTCGCTGGCCGCCTCCCAGATCAGATAGTCGCTGTCGATCCCAACCGGGGCCGCGGCGTAATCGTTCTTGAAGAGCGCAGGCCGCTGGACGGCACGGTACTTGAAGACGGTGCCGGCGGCCGGCTTGTCGACCAGGCGGATCTTGTAGTACCTGGACTCGTTCTCGAACGGATTGATGATGGCCACGATGTTGCCCTGGCACCGGATCTCGGAGGCAATCCCGAGCGGGGCGTCGATGTGAATGGAGTCGACCTCCAGGAACATGCCCGTCGTGGTGAGCCCGGTGGCGTTTGTGGGGCTGAAGCCGTCTATGACGGTCGACATGGACAGATCGCCCATGGTCGCGTCGTAGAGGCGCTTGCCCAGGATCTTGATCTGGGGCACGGTCGAGGAGTTGGATGCGAGCCGTCCCTCGAGGTAGCCGGTCACACCGGTCAGGGTCGCGACGTAGCCCACCGGCTCCCACTGGACGGCGTTGCCCGACGTCTCGTTCAGGTAGCTGTACGTGTGCGTCCGGTCCCACTGGCGATCGCCGACCGGGACCTCGGCCTTGTTGGTCACGTCCGCGAGCCAGACGACGCGATCGACAAACTCCGGGAAGACAAGCGTGTTGCCGCCCTGGTGCGTGACCGTGCCCTCGCACTCGCACGTCTCACAGGGAAACTCACGCGTCCACGACCGAACGGCGCGGTTCAACGCCTTGCCGACGCGGTCATCAAACTGCGCATCGTTCCGACCGGTGAGCCGCTTGACCTCGTTTCGGAGCTGCAAATAGTTCATGGATTCCATCCGGTAAGTGGGTACAGGGCGGCCGGTAACGGAATGACTTAACTGCCAAGAGCGAAAAGAGTTATGACATCAGCTTGCACAAGTACGCCTTGTGGCTCGGGCCCATAAAGTGTTGTTTTATGGGAACTTATGAAAGTTGCTTGCGCCCTTTCGCCGAAGAAGGTACAATGGGGGTCGAAAGGAGGTGCAAATGCCGCGCCCAACTGAAACCGAGTTCACGCACCAGATCGGCCGGTTCTTCCTCGCCCACAAGGACGTGTGGAGGCCGAAGACCTACGCCATCTACGGTCATGTGTATCGGTGCCACCTGGAGCCCCGCTTCAAGGGCCAGAGCATCAACACGATCACGCCCAACGATCTGCAGGTCGCCATCAACAACCGCGAGCACGCCGCGGCCACTCGCCGGCTGACGAAGTCGTTCTGCGTGCGCTTCTGGAACTGGCTCATCGAAAACGACTTAGCGTTCAAGAACCCGGCGAAGCACGTGCGCATCGCGCGGGTCGAGAGCCTGCCAAAGGAGGCGCTGACCATCGAGCAGGGGCGCGCCGTACTGGAGGCGGCCCGCGCGGACTGGTCGAAGTACCTGTACCCGTTCGTGGGCATCGGCCTGTACACGGGCCTGCGCCGGATGAACATCCTGCAGCTGGGCCCGGGCGTCATCTTCAACGACCGGCTGGTCTTCCAGGGGACGCTGATGAAGACCGGTAATCCTCTGCAGATCCCATATCGTCCCGAGCTTAAACCTTTGCTGGATCTCTGCCCCCTGAATGTCGACCGCAACGGCATCAGCCGCGGCTTCGATCGGATCCGCAAGGCCACCGGCCTGTCGTTCCTGACGCCGCACACTCTGCGCCGTACGTTCGCGACCTGGATGTTCAAGTTCGGCGCCCCGTTCCCGACCATCCGCAAGCTGATGGGCCACGCCCGGATCGACGCGAGCATGACGGCCATCTACACAACGGTCGACATGGACCAGATGCGGGAGGCGCTGAAGGTCTTGCCGCTGCTACTCTGACGGTTCAGGGCTGCGCGCGGACATCTCTTCCAGGTCCTCGGTGAACGCAACAATGACCTGTTCCAGGGCGCGCTGCCGGGCGATGCGACAGCCCCGGTGCCGGCACTCGTTGGCGCTGATGAGGTGCTCGAGCCGCTCGATGCGCTGCATCAGCTGAAGGACCTGTTCGGAGACAATTCGCAGCTGATCAAGGATCAGGTTGCGGCTACTTTTTGATGGGGCCATGTGGGTTACCTCGGCCCAAAGCGTACCCTATAGAAACAGGTCTCGCACCCACTGCTCGACCAGGGGGTCAAAATCGAACTTCTGGGCGAACTCGGCACAGGCGGCCGGGTCGTGCTTTAGCTCCAGGGCCTCGGCCAACGCAATGCCCCACTCGGCCCGGGGGATTTTGGCCAGGTTCGTCCAGGACGGGTAGCCGGCCAGCGTCTCGGCCAGGGCGGCGTGGTCCGTCGCGACCAGCCTACAGCCCGCGGCCATGGCCTCCATCGCGGCCACGCAGCTGATCTCGTCGAAGCGCGTGGGGTAGAGCCAGGCCTCGGCCTCCTTCAGCTCCTGAGCCATCTGCTGCCAGGTGACGCGGCCGTGGTCCACGATGCCGGGCGTGGTCGCCATGAGGATCTTGCACTCGTCCTCGTACTCAAACAGGCGCCGCTCGGCGTTGACGTCCGGGACGAAGCCGTACTCACCCTCGACGGCAATCCGGTTCCAGGTGCGGCCAAAGCCGTAGTAGGTGTGCAGCTCGTAGCCCTTCTCGGCCAGCCCCGAGGCCTGAAAGACCTTGATGGCCGTCTGCAGGCCACGGTCGGGGGAGCTGCAGAAGACGATCTTCTTCTTCTTGACCTCGCCGGCGTAGATGTGTCGGGCGATGTCGATGCCGTTGCGTGTGTAGTAGATGCGCTCCTCGGGCAGGGCCGGATGGATGCCGCGCTGGAACTTCGACAGGAACAGGACCTTGTCCGTCCGGGCCTGCACGACCGGGGTCCAGACACCGTTGGTGCCCACGTCGTGCATCCAGACGAAGATCTTGCCGGCGCGCAGGTTGTACTTCTCGACGACGTCCGGCCGGCGCCAGATGATCAGAAAATCACGGTAGACGCTGGGGTTGTAGGCCGCAGCCCAGGCCCAGTTCACGCCGTCGTAGATGCCCGGCTCACAGTTCAGCGTGCAGTAAACGGTCACGTCCATGTGCTTGGCCAGGCGCTTGGCCAGCTCCACGACCATCTTCTCGCTGGCGCCGATGGCCGTCTTGGCCGGATCCGGACCCCAGTGCTCGGCCGTCGAGCCGCACCAGATGGCCAGGGTCTTCCGACCCGTGGTCCAGGCCTCGCTCTCAGGCGTGCCCATACCGAAGCGCAGGCAGTGCGGCGGCATCATGACGTGCTTGGCGGCCTCGACCTTGTCCGGGGCCACGGACAGGATCTGCTGCAGCTTCTGGGCGTAGTCCTCGGCGCTGGCCCAGTGCACGAAGTCCTCGTACGCCGCCCGGGCGTTGGGGAGGTTCGGCCGCTCGCGGTAGGCCATCTCCGCGTACTTCACGGCCAGCTCGGGCATGTGCAGCTCACGGGCCGCGATCGAGCCCAGGACGCCAGGCTGAAAGCCGCTGTCACAGGAGGGGTTCACGGCGTGGAGCGTGTCGTGGGGCGGGCAGGCCTCGGCGAGCTGGAGCTCGGTCAGGACGTTCTTCCAGTGGCACAACTTGTTCCACAGGAACGCCAGCTGGTAGTGCAGCCGGGGGTCCTGGGGGTTGACGCGGACGCCCTCGAGGAGCGGGTCCATGGCCGTCCAGTAGAGGCCGCGCTGCTCGAAGATGTAGGACATGTTGAGGATGGCGTGGATGATGTCCTCGCGGCTGCCGCTGTGCTTGAGGAACCAGCGGTAGTTGTGCAGGGCCTCGTCGTCCTCGTGGATGCCCCGGCAGGCGTTGGCGTAGTACATGACCGTCCGGGGGTCCGGCGGTTCCCTCTTGGCCGCGGCTTCCTCGAGCTCCCCACGCATCATGATGTAGTTGCGCAGGTCGCTGAAGCCGCTCTCGCGGGCGTGCTCGTGCTTGACGAACGTCGGGAAGTTGGGGTCCCGGGCGACGGTTAGCTCAGGCCGCTGGGCGATGAGCGTCTCGTGGCAGCGGCCCACCCACTTCCAGTCAACCTTGCTGATGACGCGCTCGCGCCAGTGGCTGACCGTGCAGGCGCCATCGGCTTTGTCGTGCGCATAGTCGTAGCGGAGGAAGATGGCGCCCGAGTGCTTGCCGAACAGGTCGTCGACGAGCTGGCGCAGCGGGGCCGGGTTGATGACGATGTCGTCCAGGTCCAACCACATGCAGATGGGGTTCTTGGCGAGCTCGAACGACAGGTTGCGGGCGCCGGCGAAGTCCCGCATGACCCCGCCCTTGAAGTGCGGCTGGTCGCTGTACTTGGCGAACTTCTCGGCCGACAGCCACTTGCGCCCCTTCTCGAGGAGCTCGTGGTCCGTGAACTCGGGATGGTAGTGGACGACCCAGCCCAGCTCGCGGGCGCGCTTCTCGGTCCCGTCCACGCTCCCGGTGTCGACCAGGACGATCTCGTCGTCCTTGTGCACCAGGAATGAGCGCACGTTCCGGTTGAACGCGTCGATATGAGCGCGCTCATTTTTGGCGATGAGTGCAAGAGAGATCGGGATCTTGGGGGTATACGGCTGCGGGGCGGCAGTCATCGGTTACTCCTTGCGGCTGATGATGTGGAACTTCTTGTCGGGCTTGGGGAGGAACTCCTCCATGAGGATGTTGTGGACCTTGATCAGGCCACGCGGTGTCTTCAGGAAGCCCGGGAACATGCGCTCGAGGATGATGAAAACGTCCGTTGGGATCTGGCCGCGGTATGCGAACTGGCCGTCCTTGGACATGCCGTTCGAGCGGAACAACGTCTCGTACTCGCGCTTGACCATCTCGTAGAACGCGGCGGCGTGCTGCGGCCGGTCGCGGATCCAGATCTTGATGATCCGCTCTACTTCGCGGTCGGTTGCTTGGTCTTTGATCCAGATGTTACCGGCGTGGGCGTTGTCCGGCATCGGGCGGCCTCCAGTTCATGGGTGAGACGGATGAGCTCTTCCTTGACACGCTGCAGCCCCTGCATGAAGTACGCGCGCTTCCCGAAAAGGGGGATGCACTGCACAACCTGCTCGAGGCGTTGTAGACCTTCGTGAAGCTCCATGGGCGGTTCTCCAGGCGGCGGAAGAAAAGCCCCAGACCGTGGCCCGGGGCAGCGACAGGGATCAACAGGCCAGGCCCTACTCCTGCCGGATGACAAAATGTGGGGTGGGGGGTTTATACAGCTGATCCCCACCCAATAGCTGTTTGTTGTCAATGTGGGCCCCAGGCACCTTTCGGTGCGTTCACGCCGCTGAGGCCGCCGGCGAGTTTGACGCAGGGGCGACTAACCCCCCACGGTCATGACCTACGCAATGTAGGGCGAGTACGCGCGACCGCACAGGGCCGCCTTCTCGTTCCTGAAGAGGACCGTGCAGGCAGCCGACATCTGGTAGCGGTCACGGAGGCCGTCGCGAGCCAGGACTTCCCGGCGCAGCGGCGTGAGCCAGCCCGTCGCGAACCAGTTCGGATCGATGACGAGGATGTCCGACATCGACATGTTGCTGCGGATGTCGCGGTGGAGGAACACCGTCAGAACGCCGAACTCCGAATCGTACTGATTCGTCGTCAGGATCTGCTTCTTCTCGTCAGCCGAGAGGAAGGGGGTGTTCTTCGTGGCGTACAGGGAGATGGTCCGCTTCAACTTCGCGCCGACGTACACCTCGCTCGGGAACTGGGCCGTGTTGCCCCACGTGAGCTCGAGCAGGTCGTTGAACACCGACTCCGTGAGCGTGATGCTCGTCGTGGTCGTCTTGTTCGTGCTGATGAAGTTGATGAAGCCGGCCATCTGGCTGGCCGTGTCCGTGTCACCCGAGACGGCCGAACCGGCGACGATCGCGAGCTCCATGTCCCGCTTGATCTCGACGATGTTCTTGCCCTCGTAGTACACGAACGGGTCAGCGTAACCGACGTGCGCGGCATCGCGCTCCTGATCGGAGATCGCGGCGCCCTTGTAGAAGAGCTGGACGTGGTTGACCGCCCGAGTCGGGACCGTCTGGTCCTGCGCCGTGTGCGCGATGCCTTCCGCGTGGGCATTCGTCGCGGCGGACGCGTAGCTGTCGACCAGCCACTGGGGGTAACGGTTGTCGACACCGACTTGCTGAAGCCGGGAGAGAAGAGGCGTCTCGAAGGGCGACACGTTGTAGATGGCGTCCTGGAGGTCCTCAACGATGGTGGACTTGCCGGTGTTGAGCGTGCCGGCGGTGATTTCGTCTAACTGCCCTATGCAGCGTGGACTGTTTCTTCCTCTTGATGAGCGCTGGGTTCAGTCTCTCGACGTTCCCCTGTTGGGGCTTCGTTCGCGATTCCACGATGGTTCAAAGTACGAATCTGGGCTACGACGTCTGCTACCCACGGTTCATATTGTTTGGCTGGTCCGCGCCCGTGATACATGTGCGGCGCGCTGGCCAAGCGCAGAAGCAGTTCCGCCTGTCGTCGCTTGGTGACCAGAATGGGGAGCATTGCTTCCAGCAGTTTGACCACAGCGGCCTTGCGCCCGACCATAATCTTGTAGCAGGTCTTGTGATGTTGTTTGTCCTGCCACTGATAGAGTCGGTACTTGCGCCCGGTCAGATCGTGGACAATCCGCTGGACCTCGTGCATAGTCTCCAGATGCGTCATTCCGACCGCGACTGTTGGGATAAAACGGAATCCCGCGGGACTAACACGAGCGGTTATACACCCCTCGCCATCAACGATTCCCGCCAGCCAGGCCACTTTGAAGATGTTCATCTGGTTCCTCGAGTTTCCAGCTAGTAGTGGGACGAAAGCCCCCTTAGGCCTCCCACGTTTGAAGAACGGACATGTTTCTTTCCTATTACGTGCGGCGCTTGGCGAGCACTCCAAGATTCGGGTCGTTCTTAAGTTGCGCCAGCTTGAGGATGGCGTCTCGTTTTTCCGCCCAGTTCTTGGCAGCATCGCCGCGGCCAAACTTGAGATCGTCCCCGAGATCCGCGATCTTCTTCTCGAACGCCGCGATCTCGAGGGCATGAGGGTTTCCGACACCAGGCAGCCCGGAGCCGGCCGGGATCTGGGCCGCGCCCACCTTCAGCTGCTCCTGCTGGGTCGCGCTCATCACCGGCCCCATAGCCCCACGGGCTGCGAGAACGGCGAAGTACGGCCCCTGCGGATGCTGCTGCAAGTGCGGGTCGCTCTTCCAGATCTGGTCGGCAAGGCGGGCGAGCTCGGAGGTCGCGTCTTTGATCTCCGGAAACTCGTTGGCCGCCCGAAGAAGGGATGCCTGCTGTCCCTGTTGCAGCGCGGACCTCTGCTCCTTCTGCCGAAACTCCTGAACGATCGGACCTACCACTCGCTCGACCGTCGCCTGGATGACCTTCTCGACGTCCTGCCCGGAAGAAGCCGGGACCACGGGCTTGGGCGCGAAGGGGTCGGACGAAGGGGTCGCGGCCTGGAGGCGCTGGGCCTTCAGGAGCGACACCTCCTGCGACAGCTGAGAGAGCTGTGACTGGAGCTCGGCGTTCGCAGCTTCGGTCTGCGCACGCGCTTCCTGTTCCTGCTTGTACTGGCCGTACAGCGCGGCGATGCGCTTCTCCGCGGGCGAGGGCCCACGTTCCTGCGGCGCCTGCTGCTGGTCGGCCGGGGGATTCGGAGGGGTCGGGGGGGTCTGGGGCGTTGGTTCCATCTAGTTGGTCTCCTGCTGAGGTTGTTCCGTTTCGTCGGCTACGAACTTCTGGAGCAGCACGGTGCGGATCTCCTCGAGACCCTGCAGCCGGCCGATCAGATTCCACGCGGCCTCGTTGCTGTTGGTCAGGCGCTTGAGGACGGCGATGAACTGGTCTTCACGATCCTTCAGCATCATCTCCACGTAGGCGCCGTAGTCGGATGCGTGACCGGCGTCGGTGATCGCGCGGATCACGTCGAACCGGTCCTGGTCGGTCGGGAGAGCGTCGAGCTTTTGCCTCAGTTCTTGGGCGGTCATCGGAACTCCTTGAAAAAAGGGCAGACCAGTGCCACCGGCTTACGCCGGGCCGCCCCCGGCACTGGCCATGCCCAAAATGTCGTCGTAATTGCCCTGGGTCAACTGGGCGGCGGCTTGCTGCAGTAGACCTTGGGCCTGTTGCTGCGGAGGAGGAAGGATAATCTGCTTGGCGAGGCGCTGATCGAGCAGGCCGGCGATGCGCTCGGCGATGAACTGCCAGTTGAGCATCTGCCCGGCCGGTGTCGGCGCCAGGATCTGGACGATGTTGAGCGTGCGCCCGAGCTCGGCCTGCCGGTTCGTGTTGCCGGGCGTGCCCGCGGGCGTCAGCTGGAACTTGTAGTTGTGCTCGGACTTCCGGAAGAGCTGCGGGAAGGGCTCCTTGACGACGTTGTAGTAGACGACGTCCGGCCCGAGGTCCATCCAGAGCTGCCAGACGCACTGGAAGACCTTGGCCATGGTCTGCTGGAAGATCGCGCTGTCCATCCCCTGGACGGCCTCGATCTGCCCGGAGACGGCCTGGACCTCGAATGCGGTGCGGCGCTCGAGAGACTTACCAGTACTGGCCAGGGCGGCGTCGATGCTGCCGACCATCTCCTCGGCGAAGGACTTGGTCTCGCCGCGGTTCTGGACGTACTGGTACAGATTGAACGGGCTCTTCTCGACGGGCGCGACGTCACCGATCTCGGTCACGGGGATGAACTTGCCCGGGCCCCACTTGATCGTCCGGGGCTGGAACTTGCTCGAGCTCCGGAGCTGGAAGACGGGCGCGAGCTGGATGTCGATGGCGTCGTCCGTCGCGCGGAACTGCTTGGTGTAGTGGGACTGGAGCGCCTGCAGCTGCTCGCCCATGCCCTGCGAGAGGTACGGCCGGCGGTCGACCTTCTCGTAGTCGAACCGGAAGACCGGCCAGTAGGGGAAGCTGAAGACGAACGGGCTCAGGGCCAGGCGGATGGCGCCCAACGGCGAGTACCAGAGGACGCAGCGCTCGTCGATGCCGTCCCCGTTGTAGTCCAGCTTGCAGTAAACCTGGTAGACCTTGAAGGGCTTGCCGTCCCGATCAGTCGAGACGCCCGCCATGTTCTGCTTGTCGCGCTGGGCGTTGGAGCCGGCCACCTGGTCGAACCGGCGCTTCTCGTTGCCCTCAGCAGTCTTGCCCGCGGCCTCGATCAGCTTCTCGACGGCGGTCTTGTCGAAGAACCCGTCCAAGGCCCGCTGCCGGAGCTCACTGGCCGTAAACTCGTGGGCCAGGCAGACGTACTCGGCCTCGTGCGCGGCGCCGCTTTCGGGCGGGACGATGACGTAGAGGGGGTCGTGCCGGACGATCTGCGGCTTGTCGGTGATGACTTTGCGGTAGCTGATGCGGACGAACTTGGCGCCCTGGGCGATCTTCTGCGCGACGGCCAGGAGCTCCTTCGTCGGCTGCTCGATCTCATACTGCTGCTGAAGAGCTTGCACGATCTGCCCCAGGTCCTGCGGGAGGCCCTGCGGGAAGATGTTGTCCACGGGCACGACGCGGGACTCGAGCTCGGTGCGGTAGTCCCAGCCAACGCCCAGGTAGCCCATGCCCTTGGCGCCGATGTCGTAGCACAGGAACTGGACCTCGGTCAGCGTCTCGTCCATGTAGTCGCGGACGAGCCAGGTGAAGAAGTCCTCGACCTTGGCGTTGAAGGACGCGGCCTGGGCGTCGTTAGCCTTGAAGTGGCAGACCGGGTCGGCGTACGCGACGAGGTTGTAGATGACCGGCAGCCAGCGCCGAAGGAGCTTCTTCGTCAGCGGGATGCTGATCTCAGTCGCGTGCGGCCAGGGCTTGTTGTTGCGCGGCTCCTTCCCGCGGAGCTGGCGCTCGATGTCCTGGATCTTGCCCGCCCACTCCTGCCGGGCGCTGTCATCCTTGTCGATCCGCTTGGTGAGCTGGGAGAAGGTCTTCTCGAAACCGTCCCAGTTGAGTTCGCCCAGGACGTCAATGGACAACGGATTACTACGCTGCGGCATGTTTGCGCTCCCTCGCGTGTAGCTCACGATGGCAGTTAGCACACAGACACACGCACTTGTCTAACTCGTCGAGCACACGCGCCCATGTTCGTTGCAGAATCTGCCCGGGCTCAAAATCCTTGAGCTCGGGGTCTCGATGGTGCCACTCCAGGGCGGCTGCTGACTTTCGATACCCGCAAACAGCACACCCCTCAATTACTTTCAGGTGATCAAACAGCCTCCGCCTCCGCTCATACTTGTCCCGGCTCCGTGCCTGGCGAACCTCGCATGACATGTGGGCATACGCACTGCGGTTATATTCCGCCACTTTCTCCTTGGACCGCGGATGGAGGCGGCGATATTCTCGCTTGTACTCCGCAGCTCGTGCATGATCTTTGAAAGCCATCTATCTGTCGTTCTCGCGAATAAAGCCAAGCTGCCAACGCTCGAAGTCATGGGGGGCGGGCCACTTGGTCAGGATTTCCGAGAGGGGCATGAGCGCCGGCGGCTCGACGTACTTGGTCGTGTAGCGGTCCTGCTTGCCGGCGTTGGCGCAGGCGTTGAAGAGGAAGCGGCGCTCGGACTCGGTCACGGTGCCGTAGTCCAGGAGGTAGAACGGAAGGTACTGCTCGGCGGCCGGGCGGCACTTGACCGCGGCTTCGACCGGCATCATGATCTGATTGGTCATCTTCGGGTCCCGGCGCCAGCCCGTGGCGTACCGGCCGAAGAGCGGGCTCGAGTGGTACTGCAGGACGTTGACATTCTCGTGCACGTCCCAGACGAAGAGCGAGACGGCGCGCCAGGACCAGACGTCCGGGCGGGTCCACAGGTCGTCCAGGACTTCCCAGCCCGGGCCCATGATCCAGTCGTCGTCGAAGTTGGCGCTCCACTCGGCCGTGTGCCCCGCGTCGTCGAACGCCTGGAAGCACTCGTTCCGGACCTGCGTCCACTGCTGCCCGTGCTTGGGCGACAGCACCGGAACGGACGGCCGCACGACCGTGACGTCGGGGTGGGCGCGCCAGGCGTCCACGACCTCGGCCACCTCCGGCGTGGGCCGGTCAGGGCACAGGATGACGTGGGTGCCGGCCTGCTGCGTCCAGAACTCGAGGGTGCGCTGCAGCCGCTTGGGCCGGCGCTGGCAGAGGGTATTCAGGACGAGGCGATAGCGGCTCATTCATGTTTCCTCAGCCAGCAGCTCCAGCCCTCAACAGCCTGACGCCACCGCTTCAGCATCTCCCCGCGGTCCCACCAGTGTGTCCCGCCACTGATGACCGGCCCGCTGAGGCCGAGCTCGCCGGGGCCCCACATGTGGGGGTACACGGTGCCGAGCGTGCTGCGCGCGGTGTCGTCGGCCCAGGTCTGGCCGTGGTGCGCGACCCGCGGCCGGCCACGGCCCAGCCAAGCCCAGAAGTCGTCCACTACCTTGGCGCTGGGCAGGTTCAGCTTCTTGAGCTGGAACACGACCAGGGCGCGCGACACGTCCTCGGTGGGCGTCCACAGCGCCGGACGGATGCCGTGAGGCGGGAAGACGGCCTCGAACATCCGCAGCGTCAGAATCTCGTAGCCCTCTTTCTGACAGTAGTCGAGCTCGTCGAGGAAGCTGGTCGACGGGATGAAGTGGGGCATGCACCAAACGATGCGCTCGTCGCGGGCGAGGCAGTCCCAGGCCTGCTGCCGGGCGAACGGGGTGTCCGGCCGCTCAACGACGAAGCCCCCGTTGATCTTGGTCCAACACCCCCGGTACGCCTGCCAATCACACTCTGCGATCTCAGGCGGCTTCCACAGAACTGTTATCATGCGGCATCCTTTTTACTTGACTCCAGCAGCCGGTCCCGGTGTAATAGTGAATGGTCGCATGACAGTTTGGGCAAACCAATATCAAGTTGTCCATCTGATTGTTGCGGCGGTTTCGGTCAAGATGGTGCCAGACCAGGATATTAAAATCCACCTTTTCACGGCAACGCTCACACCGACACTTATTCGCGTGAAAACGCCCCTGTCGTGTAGAAAGGCGCTGGTACATCCGGGGCAGTACTTTCTCCGGATGCGCCGCACGATACGCGCGGTCGTAGGCCCTCTTCTGCTCTTGGTGCTGGAGGTAGTAGTCATGGGTCTTCTGGCACAACAGTGTTCGGTTCCGACGACTGTACTCCCGCTGCCAGAGGCGTTTACGTTCTCGGCGCTTTTCGGGGGCGACCATCAGCTACCTCCCGAACAAGGACTTGGTCCGCTGCCAGAGGGTTGGCTTCACGATGCGCTGGAGCTCCGCGACCTTCGCCGTGAGCTCGGCCAGGCGCGCCTCGACCTGCTGCCGGGCGGCTTCCCACTTGCCCAGCTCCGACCGGAGGCGGGCATAGGCGTCCGCACGGGCGGCCCGGTGCTCAAGGGCCTGCGCGTGAAGGCGCACGAGGATGTCGTCTACCGTGCTCGCGATATTGTCGCGGTCCGCGAGCTGGACCTTGTGCAGCTGCGCTTGCAGCTCGGCCATGCGCTGGCGGGTGTTCATCTGATTCTCCTGCGGCGAAACTTGAGGGGCGAGCTTCGGAATCTCAGGTCCACGAGGGCGGGGTACGTTACGGTCTGTTCGTATTCATAGCCCGCGGCAAGCGTGCCGGCCTCGCCACCCGAACCGGTCACAACAACGTCCGCCGTACCAACTGCCCCCACGGGTGTGGTGCAGGTGATCTCGGTGGCGCTGACAACGGTGACGTCCGTGGCTGCTGCCCCGCCGAACGTCACGCCGGACCCGGCCGTGAAGTTGGTGCCGTAGACCGTGACGGCCGTACCGCCGACCTCCGGACCACTGGCTGCGTCAACCGACGTGACCGTGACCGTCATCTCGTCCGCGCCGATGTCCCAGCTGGTGCCCTCGGGGCGGGTGTCGCCCTCAAGGTCGTAGGAACCGATGCTCGCGCTCAGGTCGGCGCCGGTCGCGCGCAGCGTCGAGCCCGGGATGATGTGCAGGTCGTAGTCTCCGGTCACGGACACAAACTGCGTTACATCAAACGGCACGCTGCGCAGGGCCTCGGTCGTCGCCTCGGCCGTGGACGTCGCGTCGTTCGCGCCCTGGTTCAGGGTGCCGCCAGCCCCGGCGTTCTGGTAGCAGTCGACGGCGTGGATGTAGTTGTTGTTGCTCGTGATCGTGGCGTTGTCGTAGACGTAGAAGCCCACCGACCCGCTGGCCGTGGGCTCGATGAGCGTGCAGTTGTAGAACTCAGCCACGGAACCGGTGCCGCGGAGGTAGACGCAGATGCTGCCCGTCGCCGTCGAGACGATCTGGCAGTGCGTAAACTTGTGCGTCTGGCCGCCCACACCATCTCCAGCGATCGCGTAGCCGGCCGAGCTGCGGAGGATGCACTGGTCGGCGATGAAGCCGGACGCGTGGCCGCCAGCGCCGATGTTGGGCGCGTAACACGCGATGTGCGACGTCGACTGAACCTGCAGCCCGCGGATGTGCAGGACGTTGTTCATCAGGTGGATTGCGTAATTGCCCGTCGCCGACAGGTACGCGTAATCCGTGTCCCAGGCACCCTGGTGCTCGTGACCGTCCGCGACGACAATCTCCCAATAGTGCTCGAAGTCGGAGTAGCAGCCGCCGCCTTCCCAGATCAGGAGCCGACCGCCATCGCCGAGGTTGCCGCCGGAGTAGACGACCGCACGCTGGATGTGGTCGGCGGTGATGAGGTTCTCGGCTTTCGCGGCAATCCACGCCTGCAAGGTGAGGTAATCACCCGTGCCATCGGGCTTGACGGTGCTCGTGATGACGGTGGGCATGACTACATCCGCTCGAATATCTGTACCGAGTGGCCGCGGCCCCAGTACTTGAACTTGTCCTTCAGGCTG
This sequence comes from bacterium, assembly GCA_041648665.1. Classification (NCBI taxonomy): domain Bacteria; species bacterium. Next base: position 42,327 of record JBAZOP010000015.1, read on the forward strand.
AACTGCTCCCACGACGCCTTGACGTCGGGGTACGTGGGCTCATGATAGTCGTGCAGGGCGATGATCCCGCCGGGCAGCACCAGCTTGCCCCAGAACTCGAGGTCCCGGTGCACGACGGCAAACCCGTGGTCCGCGTCGTGGTGGAGCAAGCAGAGGTGGGCGGGGAACACGTCCATCTGGTCGGGGGACGTCTGCGGGATGATGCCCTCGCCCTTGGGCCAGTCGGCCACGGACGCGCCGGCGAGCTCGAGGGTGTCGATCAGCTACAGCTGCCGCTCCTGCCGCTGCCGCGCGAGCGCTGTCGCCGAGCAGCCGCGGTACACGCCGATTTCGACCAGGGCACCCTCGCAGGTGCCGTGGACCGCGGACTTGGCGGCCTCGGACAGCAGCGCAAGATCCTCGCTCGTGTACCAGCCCCACGGGTAGGCGTGGGAGTTCGCGAGGCTCTGCTCGACTTCCCAGGCGCTGCGGGTGTCCATCTACTTCACCTCGCCGTCCGCGGCTGCCTCTTCGGCCGTCCGCGTCATGCTCACCGGCGGGACCAAGATCGTCTTCCCAGCCTGCCGCTTGCGATACGCGCGCCGCGCAGCAACCCCACCCACGACCGCGCTGCCAAAGCCGAGGACCGCGACTATCAGGCCAAGCCAGTTGCCACTGGTCGCGGCACTGACGATGGCCGTGCCCTGCTCCTGCGCCGCGTCAACAACGGCACCGACAACGTCCGCCGAGCCATCCGGCAACACGCCCGGGACTATGTCCTGCCCGGACTGAACAAGCGTGCCGTCCGGTTGAAAGGACGTAAGCGCACACCCCACCATGAGCACGATGGACAGAACAAGCAGGTACTTCCAGTGACGGGCGCAGGTGTTTTCGATGCGACTCATTTACCGTACCTCACAATTACATACGACCCCAAAGCCGAACCCAGCGCAAAGGAAGCCACGCCGGGGATGGATCGAGCCACCGGGGACTCGAACACGGCCACGGTCAGCCCGAGCTGTATCACCGCCAGGATCAGGCTCGCCAGCGCTGCCCTCATCGCCTGACGGTGTGCCGCCGCACGAACTGCCACCGTCCAAAATAGGTCGATGATCAGCCCCGTGACAAAGAGTGTCAGGCACATTAGTCCTCATTTGGGCAGGCAAACAACTCGTCCGGCCGCTGCGCTGCGCAGGCGGCGCTGCAGCCGAAGACGTGCCCGTATGTCGGGCATCAGAGAAGGGAACCCGCCAAAGTACAAGCGCAGCCACCGCACGGGAATAGGCTTTGTTAGCTCGACGAATGGCTCTTGCAGCCTTGCGGGCGGATCAATAATCCTCACAAACTCGGATGCGGGGCGCATAGTGCTCAGCCCTCATCGATGTAGCTGTAGCTCTCGATCTCACGCGGGAGCCGGTACATAGCGGCGTAACGGACGCAGTCAACGGGATCCTTGAACGCCTCGCTGGGCTTCATCTCGCCAGCCTCCGCGTCCTCGTACGACCAGAACTGCAGCGCGCGGATGGCGTTGTGGCAGTTGCTCGACACAAGGATGCGGCTGCGGCCGGTCGTCGAGCTGATCTTGAAGCCGTCGCGGAGCGTCTGGATGCCCCGCTCGAGGTCGTTGTCAACACGCGTATCAAATGTCAACCCGTATTCGCTCATCCCGTCCACGAACGAGGGGAACTGCGTGCCGAGCACTTTCGCTTTCTGGCGCCCGAACGCAGGGTCGCAGATGCGCCAGACGATGTTCTCCCGGCCCTCGGCCGTCTTGATGACGCCGTTTAGGACATCGAGCGTCACCTGGCTGGGGCCGATCTTCTCGAACTCCTCTTCGGGCCACTCGCGGTAGATGGTCAGCTGCTCGCCACCATCCTCAACTGCGACCCAGATCATGAACGGCTTGCGCGAGTGGTGCGGGTCAACAACAAGAAGCCGGGGCACCTCGGGAGGGATGTGGAGGGAGGAGGACTCGATGATCGAACTTTGCGTGAACGTGGTGACGATGCGCCGGCCAAGCGCCGCGATTTCACCACTCATCCGCGCCCGACGCTCTTCTGGTGAAAGAGATGGGTCGCTGAAGAACTTGTCAAGCGAGTCGCGGTCCACGTGTGGGTTGTCATACGAGGAGCCCCGGACTATTTCAACATCAGGATTGTTGTTGTTGATCAGGTCAGCCGCCACCCAGGCCATGTTGGCGTCCCCGAGGGGGGTCATTGTCCACGTCACCTGGGCCTTGTTGTCGATCGTGCCGCGGCGCACAGCCGTGAACACGCGGCGAGGCTGCGGTTCGTCGAGGAAGATGGCGTCGGACGCGAACCCCTCGAACGCCAGGTTCTCCTGCAGCGCGCTGCCGAAGTACACCTCCGAGCCGTTGGGCAGCAGGATCTTGTTCCAGGTGCCGAGCGAGCCGAGGTAGGGCTTGAAGGCCACCTTCTGCGGCCAGAGCGCATTCCACTTCGGCTGGATGATCTCACCGATGCCACGGGCGAGGGACAGCCCGGAGACCATCAAGATCTTGTTCGGGACGGCAATCGGCAGCCCGTCCCACCGGCGTACCCAACTGGCAGCCGGCATCTCTGCGCGGGGCGGGAAGTCCCACTTGTCCCCGTCGCGGACCAGCTCAAACCCATCCACCTCCCATGGCCGGTAGCCCAGGGCAGCGGCCTGCGCACCAGCGACGAGCGCGTGCGTCTTGCCGTACCGGTTCCCGGCGAGCACGATGACGATGGGCTTCCGGGAGACGTAGACCGGCTTCTGGCCGTTGTGCGGCTCGAAGTGCGCGAGCGGGCACGTGCGCTGGCGCGCGGCCAGTTCAGCGTGGGCCTGGGCCAGCAGGAGCAGATTCTCGCGTTCGCTGGTCACGCTTCACCGCCTTGTGGACCTCGCCCACCAACCGGATCAGGAACTGCGCCCTGTCCCGCAGGACCGCCCTCGTGTACCTCGAATTGGGCTTCGACCACAACCGGCGCCGGCGCAGCGGCGTTGCTTCCCGCAGGAGCCGCAGCTCCAGGAGCGCTTCCAGCCGTCTGTACGCCATGCTGCCCTCGCGTGTGCTCCGCTATAAACTGTTTGAGTTCTGCATCTGTCAGCTGCGACAGGTCCATCGACAGGTGCAGGACCTCTTTTCGTGCGACGGGGTTCAAGAGAGCGCCGTATTGTCCAAGGAGCAGGCGAGCAGCCTGCGGATCTCCGTTCCGGAGAACTCGGGCGTAAACCGCGCCCATGACCTGACCTAACCGTGCCTCAACCGCTTTGCTAATCTGCCGGCTGATCCAGGCCGAGCGGGTACTGTCCAGCAGCCGCTCCTTGATCGCCGCCGCCTTCAGGCCCGTGAACTCCTCGAGTTCAGCCGGGCTGCGCGCGCCGGCGATCAGACCCTCCGCGATCAGGATGTCCGCGTGGTCGAACGGGAACGCGTCTGCCTCCTGCGCCGTAACCGACAGACCGCGAGCCTGGACCTTGCTCATGAGCTGCTTCCGGGGGGCGGTCACGGTTATGGCTCCAGGAACGGGCTATGCGGCCTTCAACTCTTTGTGCACGATGCGGTGGCAGTTCGAGCAGAGCACCTCGCACTTGAGGTACTCGGCGAACCAGCGCTTCCAGCTGGTCGCGTTCCCAGGCTCGACCTCTTTCTCACCCGGATTTCGGTGGTGAAGCTCCAGGGCCACCGGATCAATTTGGCAGCCGCAGCGGGCACATCCATCAAACCACCGGGCCCAGCCACGGATGCGGCGGATGGTCCTGTCCCGTTCTCTTACTTCATCACGATGCGTAGCGTAGTGGGCCCGGGAGGCGGCCCGGTATTTTTCACGATGGGCGGCATTGAAAGCACGAGAGCGCGCTCGGCACTCCTCACGGTGTGCGGCGCGGTAGACCTGGTTGTACTCTCGCTTCTTGGCCTTCTTTTCTTCCTCGGTCATGACAGCTGGCTTTCTCTCCTCCACCGGCTGTTTATGCGGGGCGTTTCTTCAAACGAGGCTTTCGTGCATAACGGATTTCTGCAAGTTGATTATTCTTCGTGATCTTCAAGAGCAAGGCCGAATTACCCACTGGACACCTGGTGACCACCAAGATGGACTCGACGACGAGACGTGTATGAAGCGACGGGATGCCCGGGTCGAACCACGCGACGGCCACGTGGTCGAGCTTCTGCGTCTTGGCGGACATGTTGTGCTGCCGCTGGCGCGCGCGGAGGTTCTGTGTCTGGCCGACGTAGACTACCTGATCATCCTTGTCCAGGAGCAGGTACACCGTCGGGATCTCCGGCAGGGGTTCGTACCATTGGACCGGCTGCCGCCGCAGCTCCAGCCGCTGATCCGCCCACTGGCTGCAGAATGCCAGCGCAGCACGCGTCCGCGGGTCGTTCAGCTTGGGCATGAATCTTGGCCAACTCCGCATCAAGCCAGGCGACCTCACGGGCGTGGAAATCGCCGGGTTCTTGCGTTTGTGCTACATGCATGGCCCTGTAGCAGGTGGGGCACCAGGGCGGACACAGGTCCGTCCGCGCGGGCCCGGTCACGCCACACACGGGGCAGCGGTCCGAGCGCATCATCTCGTACCCCTCGGCCGAGAGGTTGCGCTTGTGATCGACGTGGTAACGGCAGAAGCGACTCTTCGTGCTGGCCGGTTGATTGCAGCCGATGGAGATGCACATGCGCCGGGGATGCGCCTGGCGCTTGGCCGTGAGCTCCGCGTGGTGCGCGGCACGATAGCGCGCACAGGCCGCACGGCACTCCCAGCAGGTCTTGTACCAGGATCCATCGGGCTTCTTGTCGTGGTCCTCGTCCAGGGGGCGAGTACAGGTGCGGCAGAACTCCCCCACGTAGCCCGCTTTCGCTTTGCGCGCGAGCACACGGCACCGGTAGCAGCGCTTCTGCTTCTCCTGCCCGGGGGTCAGGGGTGAGTCACAATCGACGCACGAGCTCATTTTCGAGTCCTCCTACGAAAAACGTGTCCCTCATACTCCAGCACTTTGGGCAGCGGAGGAAAGTTATAACCTGGCCCGGGGCGAGGAGTTATGACAAAGTGTATGATTTCGATGCACCCATTAATTTCTGTTCATGCTCATGGATTTTCGTGCGGTTGGACAAATGCCGCTCCCGCCGCTCTCGCGCGCCAAGGTGCCGCCGTCTGTACTGTTTTACTGTCCCCCCTTTTCTACTCTTTTATTATGTATTTAATAATTAGTAAAAGGGTAGAAGAGGGGGGACAGTAAAACAGTACATGCCCCTCACGGCCGCCGGCTGGTC
>JBAZOP010000016.1 GCA_041648665.1 bacterium
CGGCGATGAACTCTTTTGTCGCTGACTCGGCTTCTTTGCGTGCGTTCTCCCGGACGATTGCCGCCATGAGGTCGCGGAATTCAGCGCTGTTGACCAACGTGGCGACTAATTTTTCCTGACATACTCCCACGGCTAAAGCACGTGGGGTTCTAACGTTGCCGGGCATTCCAGCAGTGCGTCGTGGGGTATCAGTGCTCCCATCGTATCCATCTCTTTCTGGATACGATTGATCATGTCTTTCTGACGGAGTGCGATATTGAATGCCGCATTCACATCAGCATGATCAACGTGCCCGCACGACGGGCACTTGAACTCCTTTCCCTGCCGTTGACCTCGCGCACCACAGCGAGAACAATCCTGCGAGGTATACGCCGGATCAACGTAGAGGACAGGAACGCCGAGCAGCTTGGCCTTGTATTCTACAAACTGTTGTAGTTGATAGAACGACCAACTGTGCAGGGCATATCTGAACGAACGGTGTTGTTTCCTCGTCTTTCTGATACCGCTCAGATCCTCGAAGACGAGTGCTGCATGGAGACTTTTCGCCACATCGACAACCTTGCGGCTGATCTTATGGTTCAAGTCTCGCACGATTCGACTTTCGCGGTCTTTTACCCGTTGCAGCTCCCGGAAGCGACCTTCGCGCTGAAGACGCTTACGGATTGCCGAATACTTCCGGTGGACGTGCAGTGCCGATTTGCCGAGTTTTTCGACTTTCCCGGTATCCGGGTTGGCAATGACTGCAACGTGCCCGGTCGTGTTCCGGTCAACCCCGATGAACTGTCGGGGTATCATCTCCGGTAGATCTGGTACGGTGCATGAGATATAGGCGAACTCCCGGTCGATCTCGATCTGGTTGACCTTATGGAAGGCGGGAAACTGATAGTGGAGAAGGAGATCCAACGGCACGACACGGATTGTTCGGGTATCGGGATCGACTTTGATGGATTGTCCCGGCACGACAAGGTTGACGTTTCGTACTCGCTTGATCGTCTTCTGACTCCCGTACTTCTTGAGGATCTGGTTGGATATTGCCGATTTCAGACCGATCTCCTTGACCGCCTTGGAACTCCTGCATGTCGGGTTCCTGACAGCAAACTCCGCTACTGCAAACGCTTGTTTCAGTTCGGTACTGAAATCTCTGCCGTGGCGGAGTTTGTAGGTCAGCAACACGTTAGTTCCTCTTCTGATCCTCGATATACTTCTTCACGACTTCCTCGGAGATGTGCCCACAGGATTCAACATAGTAGCTGCGAGTCCACAACGAAGGCAATCGTGTGCGTAGGGGTTCAAACTCCTGACGGAGTATTCTCGACGTATACCCTTTCAACTGTTGCACGATCCAGTGCGGGCTGGCGGTTGGTTTCGCCTTGACAAACAGGTGGAGATGATCCGGCATAATCTCCAGCGTCTCGACGCTGACACCGATCTCAGATGCCTTCTCTCTCAAGAGAACGTCTAATCTATCAGAAACTGGCGGTTGAAGCACTTTCCGCCGATATTTCGGACACCATATGATATGATACCCGACATTGTAGACCGTGGTATTCGAGTGTGTCCACCGTTCTTTTGGCATCTATATAATTATTAGTGTGCCACAAATATAAGGTTTTCCGTGGTAGGTAGACGCATTCATCCCACGACTAAAGTCGTGGGCTTTCTGCTATTTTGATCGTAATCGATCATGGCGACATCAGCACATTCTCGGTTATTGAAATAGAGGGTAAGAATCTTTGCCACAAGCCGCGAAACATTCCCCTCTTCTTCGCGGTCGGCAACCTCCTGCAATCGTCGCCGCATCTCCACCGATAACGAGAGCGATGCTTTCTCCTTTTTCTCGTCGTCCCGCGCTTTCCTCATACTTCACGCAGTCATCTCCTCGCGCACGTTATCATACTTCTTACTACTCGGTAGTAAAAAATAGGAAAGTATATATGTTCATTCGTAGTATTCGGTAGTATATGATAGTAGAAAAAGATGCTTCGGTGAAGGTGAGCATCTCCCTCACCAAAGCACAGGACGACTATGTGCGTGAACTCATCGCGTCGGGCCGGTATGCCTCGTACAGCAGCGTGGTCCAGGACGCGATCCGGATGCACATGGACGATTGTGAACGCAAGAAGACCATAACGCCGCCAGTAGACGAGGCGAAAGTGTCATGAAGGAGATCTCGCGCCGCGACCTTACCCACATGGAAACCGTGGATTTCCGGGCATGGTATGTCTGGATGCGCCGTATTGCCGAAGGAACAGCACGAATCATCGAGGATGGAGGAAACGAATGTCAAGCAACTGTTTGAGGGACGGTCAGTCCGTAGCATGCCACTGCACAGAAGCCGGCCAGTCCCGTAAGAGTATTGACCCCTGTATTAAAGGTGTTGGCGATCTGGTGGATTTCGCCAGCATGTCGGACGAAGAGGTCGAGGCCTATGCCCGGCAGCAGGAGCGCGTCTCGGTGCGGGACCGCCTCTGCCGGTATCACGGCGTGCGGTATGTCGAGGAGCTGCCCGCGACGGTGCAGCAGAAGTATTTTGGGCGGGTGCTGCAGCATGGTTGAGATCCGCAATGGCGAACTCTATGGCACGCCGCGAGAGGTGGATGCCTATCGCGTCTTGTCAAATCTCGTCACCGTTTCCGGTGCCCTCGAAGCAACGTGTGAATGCCCGGAATGCAGGCAGGATCCGGACTATGTCCTTGAGGTCATTCGGATTTCAGTGAACAACCTGAAATGTATTTCTGGCGAGATCATCCGGTTGCACAAGATAGATCCAAAGGTGCTCCTCGAGTACCATCTCCGCCAGCACGAGGCAGAAGGCCGCCTCTCGCATGAGAAGGTTGAGGCCGCGCTGGCACAGATCCACAAGGGCGAACCGATGACGCCCATCTACTCCGGGCCGCCACCGAAGCGCGTCGAGGGGGAGAAAGCGACGACGTTCGAGGGGGCGTATCATGCCTGACCGCTTCCCCGGCCGCGAATCGCCGTGCGAGAAGTGCACCTGCACGAACCTCGAAGAAAGTTGTCCGGAATGCGAGGAGAATGCCGCAGAGGGTGATGCGTGATGAAAGAAGATCCGTATCCAACCACCACGGAGGACATCACCCTCGATACAGCAAAACGGTATCTCGCGGCGTCGAAGGGGAACCGCCGGATCAATGAATTCCGGGTCGATACCTATGTCCGCGATATGCTCGCCGGGCGATGGTATATCGGCGAGACGATCAAATTTGATAGTAATGGCGTTCTCTTGGACGGCCATCACCGTTTACTGGCTATCCTGAAATATGGCCTTCCCGTCCGCTCCCTCGTAACGAGAAACCTCCCGCCGGAAAGCATACGGGGCATTGATCTCGGGCAACCAAGAACCCACGATCAGATCTCAAAGTTCATGAACGAAGGCTTCAGCAAGCGCCATTTTTCGATCGCGAAGTTCATGGAATTTGGCGAACACCACCATAATCTCTCCTATAATGAGGTCCGCGACCTCGCTCTGAAATACGACGAGTCGATCTCGTGGGTCTGCACGGTAGGGGGCCACGAAAAGTTCCTGAATACTCCGGTCATGACAGTGCTCGCAAAAGCGTGGTACTCCCTGGATCGTACCCGGCTGAAAGAATTCATGGATGTCTTCAAGACCAAACTCGCGACATCCGATAGAGATTGGGCTGCCATCAAATTACGGGATTGCCTTGAAGAAGCACGATATTACCATACAATCCTTGAACGGGGGGCGATCTATCTTCGGGCACAGTCGGCAGTCTATCATTTCTGCAAGGGAACGCCCTTGAAATTGCTTCGGCCTGCCACGAAAGACTATTTCCCGCTGAAACTGGATGCCGAGGGAAAGGTGGTGCCGGCATGAGGACGCAGTGGTGCCGGGAGCATATCGACAAGACCGCCGAGGCGTGCGGGCTGGATCGATCGACCGTCTCGGATGTCAAGCAAGCCGCTAAGTTCTGTGATGACCATTCCGAATTTTCGGAATGCTCTACTCACGCGATAATGACCCTGATTCGCGTTCGGGATGAGCCCGTGAAAGAAAAGGCCACATCATCCGTGGAAAATGCCTTCAAATCAGGAAAGCACCCTCTGACAGGTAAGATACTCAAAGAGAAGAAATTAACGGAGCGCGAAGTCAAGGCTGTTATTGCGCGAGCCGATCTCGAAGTCCGCAAGGAGCTGTCGGCGAAGCTGCAGATCGGGCGTGCTGCCTCGCACCTCGCGAGCGCCCCCGTGGATCCGGCTCCGGCGATATCCAAAGGTGAACATACACCAAGAGTCGATCAACCACGAGCAACCGCGCCGATCGTCGTTGCAGCGACCACGACATTCTCGGTGCTTGTAACGGGACTTCAGCAGCAGATCCTCCAGAAAGCGATAGCTGCTGAAATGGCCGTCGATATGCGAGATGCCGTGCAGATGGCGTTTAACCGAGGTATCGAGTCTTTGAGGGGGAATGCCTGATGGACGTCCACTGGGGGGCGATCCAACTCCAGCACGCGACCATCGGCGACGCTACCTGTGCGCTGTGCGGGGGTCTCGTGGCGCCGGTCGATAATGACGGCGACGGCCTCTGCGATGTCTGCGAACACGAGGTCGCCCGGCTGCTGTCGTGCGGCGGGGCGACTGCAATCCATCAGGGGGCCTGAGTCATGGCCGAGAACGTGCCTGCCGTCCGGGAGAATGGCGGCATTATCCCCTCGCAGTACAGCCAGCAGCAGGTGCAGCTTGTTCGCGACATGTGCGCCCGGGACTGCACCGAGAACGAGTTCCTGCTGATGATGCAGTTGGCAAAGACCTACCAGCTGGACCCGTTCGCAAAGCAGATCTGGTGCGTGAAGTACGGGCAGAACCCGGCGCAGATCTTCTGCGGCCGCGACGGCTACCTCGTGATTGCCCACCGATCAGGACAATTCGACGGCATGGAGTCCGGTACGAAAGAGGTCGGCGGCGATATCGTCGGGTGGTGCCGGGTCTATCGCAAGGACATGTCGCACCCCTTCGAAGTGGAAGTGCAGCTCAAGGAATATTCCACCGGGAAGAATCTGTGGCTGTCCAAGCCCCGCATCATGATTCAGAAAGTTGCTGAATCAAGTTGCCTGCGCCGGGCCTTCTCTATCTCAGGATTGTATGCACCGGAGGAGTTCGATACCGGGGACCGCGAAGTGATTGTCGCCGATGCGAAGGTTGTACCAGCTCCGAACGGCAACCGCTGCGAGAAGTGCGGGATAACCGTCGATACCGAGACGCTGGATCTCGTCAGGGAGCATACGGATCAGGTGCTCTGCCGGGGCTGCTTCCGCGACTGGTGGAACGAACAGCAGAAGGTGAAGGGGGCCTCGCCATGAAACCGATGGTCTTCCCGATCGTGGTCCGCTATGCTCCTGCCGAAGACGAGGACCGCGATTACCTCGCCCAGCAGAAGCAGCTCAATATCGCTGTCAGGGGTTTCGATATCGACGAGGCCATGAGGCGAGCCGTGCAGGAAGTTCAGAGCGTTCTCACGGTGCAGTTCGATTATCCAGGGGATGTCGAGATTACGCCGATCTGGATGGGTGCCCGAGCTGATGCGCTGGTGGCTCCCCGTCCGGTGAATAAGACGCTCGCGGACTTCGTGAAGGCGCCGGCGAAAGACGAGAAGGGGGCCTGAACCGCCATGTATGCGAAGGATCAAGGCCACTTCATCGCGTTCCGCAAAGAGCGCATCCATGCCGCCATTCGCGCGGAGATGCCGATGCATCGCCGGCAGATGGAGCAGGAAGAAGAAGGGATCGTGCTCGGCATTATCCGGAACCTCAAGGGGGTGCGGTAGGTGGAGCACCAGGTCTATCCCGCAATCATCCACCGCCACGTCGACGAAGACCCGATCAATCTCAGCCTCGAAATCGGGACGCCCGGCAAAGGCGGGGCGCTGACGATCAAGTGCAACGGCGATGACGTCGAGAAGGCCCTGAGGAGGATCGATACCGCGTTCAGTCTTCGGCAGTACGCGCAGGACCTCGCCGAGGGCCGCCGGGACATCGTGAAGATCGAGGTCCTCGCCGCCGGCGTCACGGTGAAGATCGAGAAGGCGAACGGCGAGAAAGCGCAGATCGGGACGCCGCGAGGTGATGGGCAATGAGGACGATAACACGGGACACCCTTGGAGATGCCCACGAGGCCATGCTGAAAGCGATCCTCGAGGAAGGGGAGCAGGTTTTCATCACGCATGGCGACAAGACCGAAGAGACCATCGAATACCCGGAACCGATCTGCGTCCACGTCGAGCGGCCGTATCGGCCTCCGATGATCTCGGACTGCCTGCCGTTCAAGGAAGGATTTCTGCAGGAGTATGTCAAGAAGGTGTGCGAGATCACGCCCTGGAGAGGGGATGGGACCGATGCTGTCTATACATATGGCAACCGGCTCCGGGACTACCCGATGCTGGACACCGCTATTGAGGAAGAACCAACAAACCGCCTCGATATTCATGGGGACGGGCGTGGTGATGGGATCGACCAACTGCCGATCGTGGTGGAAAAGTTGGTGCAGCACCCGTCGACCCGGCAGGCGATCATGCACACCTGGGTCCCCTGGCTGGACGACCATTCGGAAGAACCGCCCTGCCTGCAGACAGCCCAGTTCCTGATCCGTGGTGGAAAACTGAACGCCGTCTTTGCCTTCCGCTCCCATGATATGCACGAAGGGTGGGGGCCGAATACCTACGCGCTCACGCACCTGATGCAACGAGTCCAGTGGATGCTGCTGCGCCAGGAGTACGAGGTTGAGCTCGGCTGGCTCGAGACCGTCAGCACGTCGGCGCATATCTATACGCGGCACAATCCGGACAGTCTGGCCCTATTCCGCAGGAAGGTGAGGGTATGACCGCTCGTGCGAAAGAACTCGTCGTCGGCCTCTCGCTGGACATCGGTACCGGCGACACCCTCCGCTTCGATTACCGGGCAGAGCTCGAGACGCCGGAAGACGCCGTGCAGGTGGCCACCCTCGCGGCAGGGAGTCTCCTCGCCATCGCGAACCAGGCGAACGACCCGAAGGTGCAGCAGGTCCTCCGCGAGAAGGTCGCAGGGATCTTCGGCGTCACCCCGGAGCAGCTCGTGAAGGGTCCGAAGGTGCAGACCATGGCTGAGTTCCAGGCGGAGAAAGCTGCCAAGGAGCAGCAGGCGAAGGCAGCAACCACGCCGGTTTCGGCACCAGCTTCCTCCTCGCCGGAACCAGCTTCCTCCTCGCCGGAACCAGCTTCCTCCTCCCCGGCACCTGCCGCGGTACCGCAAGGTACTGCGAAGGTACCACAAGGTACCTTGAGTTCGAATCCCGCACCGGCAGCGAAACCGGCACCGGCAAAACCCCTCGTCGGGACCTGCGAGACCTGCAAGGCCGGCGTCACGGGCGACCAGATGAAGAAGTCCAAGCTGTTCGCGTCGAAGGTGCTCTGCGATGCGTGTCTGTCGCAGGCCTGCGGGACCGGGGGTGCGAAGGTATGACCCGCTATCTCCCCCTGACGTATGCCCCGAAGATCCCGAAGGTGCTCGCGGGCGAGTGCACGCAGACCATCCGGCCGGGTCACGGGAAGCTGGTGGGTGAGTTCATCGCCTTCCACGGATGGGAAGGGAAGCCCTACCGCTCGAAGTGGTCGTTCCGCACCCCATACTGGCGACTGACTGAGGTGATCGACATCGAGGTCTTCTGGGACGGCATCGCCTGCGACGATCACGGGCTCCAGCCCTGGTGTGAGCTCGACGATCTCGCCCGCCGCGACGGCATCGATCCGCCGACGGGGGCCGGGCTCAAGGCAGTCTTCAAGCAGATGTATGGGCGTCTGGGATGCTGCGGCTTCGACATGCAGATCCTCCGCTGGGATCCCACGACGGCAGGTGGATCGCCATGACCCACGACCTCGCCGTCGCGATCGTCCGGCAGCGGTGCGATCTCCGCATCTCGCTGGACTGCATCATCCCGGATGTTGCTATCTGGCGGGCCGGCCACCTCGAACAGCAGGCCCGCCGGGAGCTGCAAGAGGTGCTCGACCGCCTCGTCGCTGCTGGTGGCCCTCAGGAGCCACGCACGGCCACGCAGGATGCCGAGGTGCCACCCGCACCCGATCATGATGGTACAATGGCACCGGGGGCCTCTGGCGAGGCTCCAGCGGCAGACCCTATCGAGACCCCGACCGGCGAAGTTCCTGCACGTCCCTCGCCGGAGGCCTCGGTAGAATACCGGCACCACCCGTGCATCATCGATGCTCCACCGGTGGAGGACTCGACCCCTCCCGATCCTGCACCGGCGGCACTCCCCGCAAGTGCGCCGCAAGCAACCACCCCTCTCACTCATACGGACGGGTCCGGCATACCCTGCCCTGACGAGGCGATTGCACCGACGCCGCCGGACCCGGCCCGCGGGGCGCACCGGGACAGCGTGCCGCCGGAGGATCCTCCCGCGCCGATCGGGCCAGCGTCGATCTGGATACCGGACGAGGACGCAATCTTCGAGCGGTGCAGCTCAGCGAACCACGCGCTCGAACGCTACCGCAGCGCATTCCCCGCATCGACACGAACGGATGCATCCGTGCGGAGCCGGTACTACGCGCTCCAGAAGCGGGCGATCAAGGAGGCCCACCGAAAGCACGCGGCAGCGCTCCCACCGGCAGACGATCCGGTCGTCACCGCCGCACCCGGCACGCCGGGGATGATCGGCACAAAGGTGCAGGTCGTGGACCGCGAGAGTGGGATGTACAAGGCGAAAGGCGTGGTCACGAAGATCGATCCGGTCGATCCGACGCGGGTGCTGATCGAGATCGAGAAGGACGGCAAAGCGTGGTTCGGCGTGGACCAGCTCGCGGAGGCGTGATGCCCCCCTACATCCGCCGGGGGACCACCGTCACGATGCCGGATACCCGGACGACTGCCAAGACGCCGGCCGTCGTGGCGAGGGTCGAGCCGGAGATCCCGCGGGAGGTCCGCACGATCTTCGTCCAGTGCACCGAGTGCGGCCGGGATATCCGGATCCCCCTCAGCCGGCTCGGGCCGGCGCACACCGCCTTCGACTGCGAGTGGTGCACCGAGGGGATCGCCCTGGTCCGGATTGGGGATGGCTCCATCGAGGCCGTGAAGCGGTCGCAGGGGGCGACGATCCCATGATGCAGAAGGCCGGGCTGCTCATGGCCCGCCCATTCGGGCTCTGTCTGAGTGTCCATGGTCGCGGGAAGTTCTGGATCGCCCGTGACGACGCGGTCCGGCTCCGTGAGGAAGGAACGCCGGCCCCGGTCCGGGACGTGGCTGCGGGGAACGTCCGCATCGAGAATCCCCTAGGCCTCGTCGAAGTCCAGGTCCGGAAATCCTACCTCCGGATCGAGCTGCACGATACCGGCATCCCGATCCTGTATGTGAAGCGGGACAGTTTCGGGATCCTGCTGGATGGCCTGATGGCAAAAGCGGCCGTGCTCAGCGAAGACCGAGGCCTCGCCCGGGGGTTCGGGGAATGAACGCCCAGTACGTCTGCGCGGAGTGCGGCACGGCGTTCTGGAGCCGAACGGCAAACCGGCACGCGAAACGGAATTTCTGTTCGACCGGCTGCCGCGTGGCATATGCGCGGGCGCATCCGGACGTGTATCGGTCGAAGCCGCAGAAGGATCTCCTGGCGCTGATGGCCGACAACCTGCCGCCGCTCCGGCGAGAGTGCCGGATCAGCTGGTGCTACGAGAACACGGTGCGCGGCTGCGGCATCGGCGGATGCTCGCGGAAGGTGCCGGTATGACAGAATGCCCCTGATCGAGCGGGGCAGGGGAGAGCAGATGGGATTTTTTCGAGACGAACAAGGGAATGTCTGGGACCGGAATCCAGACGGCAAAGGGCTCGGGCCCGAGGGCACGATGCTCACGAACCGCGAGATCCACCAGCAGCGGGTAGCGGGCGGCGGCAAGGGGTTCATCGTGCAGTATGCCGACGGGGTTTCACCAGCCCCTGCGGAACGGTCCCCTGTGCCCCCCTTGGAAAAAGCGCCCGAACCAGATGAAGGCGACGCACAGGTTCAAATACCGGAAGGTTCCGCGAAGAGTTCCGCAGGCCCGGTCGAGGCGTTCACTGCTCCGGACGCGGTGGCCACTCGCCCGGAGGCGGTCCGGCAGGACCTCGTCGAGATGCATGAGGCGCTGACGCCCGAGCTCGGGACTGTTCAGGAAGACCCGGCGCCCTGGTCGCTGGTTCCGAAGGAGGAGATCGATGCGTTCGCATCCGTCGACGCACTGGTTGCCAGGGTGACTGCGTTGCATCAGTTCAGCTACCCGCTCGCGATTCCGCAGAATTTCGATGAAATGACACTCCCTGACCTGAAGGCATGGTTCTATCGGGCAGTGCAGGCGCCGGAGGTGAAAGCGGTCGCCGACAAGCTGAACGCCATCTCGCTTGCCGAGAACCTGCCGAAGATCATCATCACCGAGAAACGGATGCGCGAGGCGACGGCCGAAGCCCTCGAGGCGCTCTATGCCGCGAACACCCCGCCTGAGATCTTCGGGAGGGGGGGGGAGATCGTCCGGGTCGACCGCGACGAAGACGGGCTGCCCATCGTCAGGATCCTCACCGAAGCCGGCGTCAAAGGGGTGCTCGACCGCGTCGCGAACTGGTATATGATCCGGACGTCGAAGAACGGTGCGCCCTATGAAGCCGTGGCCTATCCGGTGAAAGACGTCGTGCGGGACGTGATGGCGCTCGGCCGCTGGGACCTCCCCCAGCTTGCGGGTATCATCGAGTCGCCGCTGCTGCGGCCTGACGGCACGCTCTCGCCGCCCGGCTACGACCCGGAAACCCGGTTCTACTACGCTCCGGCACCGACGTTTTCGATGCCGACGATCCCGATCTCGCCGACGGAGGAGGAGGTCGAGGCTGCGGTCGCGCTGCTGCAAGAGGTGATCGAGGATTTTCCCTTCGCCGACGAGGCGAGCCGGGCGAACACGATCGCCGCGATCGTGACGGCCATCGTGAGGCCCCTGATCCCCGGACCCGTGCCGATGGTCCTCTTCAACAAACCGCAGGCCGGGACGGGGGCGTCGCTGCTCGCGGAGATCGTGGCGCTGATCGCCACGGGCCGACCTTCGGCGATGATGGCGGCTCCCGAAGACGATGCCGCCTGGAAGAAGTCGATCATGAGCGTGCTCCTGAAAGGCCGGCTCGTGATCTGCGTCGACAACATCGAGGGCAAACTGTATGCTCCGTCGCTCGCAGCCCTCCTGACCGCCGACGTGTATGAGGATCGCGTGCTCGGCGTGATGCGGATGCAGACGATGCGGCACCGCGCCGTCTGGATCGGTACGGGCAACAACATCCAGCTCGGGGGGGACCTGCCCCGCCGCTGCTACATGGTGCGGATGGACGCGAAGACCGCCCGCCCCTGGCAGCGCGAGAACTTCAAGCATCCCGATCTCCGGGCATGGGTGCTGGAGAACCGGGGCCGGCTCGTCGCCGCTGTGGTGATCATGGTGAAGAACTGGATCGCCGGCGGCCGCCTTGTCCCCTCCAACGTGCCGAAGATGGGGGGGTTCGAAGGGTGGGTGAACATGGTGAGCGGCATCCTGGCGTACTCCTGCATCCCAGGATTCCTCGTGAACCTCGAAGAGATGTACGAGGAATCCGATGCCGACACTGCAACCTGGGAATCGTTCCTCGAACTCTGGCACGCGAAGTGGGGCGAGGACGCGATCACGGTCGCCGAAGTCGTCACGTTCCTCATGTTATCGGATAAAGAGGGGGCGGCGCAGTCGTCGTTCGGCGATGCCGTGCACGTCGCCCCCTCTGACCTTTTTGCGACATTGCCCGATGAGATGGGAAATGTCAGCATAACGTCGACCTCCTTCTCAAGGAAGCTCGGGAAGGCGTTAGCGAAAAAAGAAAATGTCCGGTATCGGAACGGCTGCCGCATCGAGCGAGGGAAAGTGAGTCACAAAGTAGCCACATGGAAGGTGAGCAAGCATGATTGAGTTACCACAAGTAAAGGCGATGTTACGTCGGTATTTCCGGGGGGTTTGGGGGGTTTGGGGTATCTCTTTCCCCCGGGCAGGTACAAAAAATACTAGTACATATGGGTATATGGCGTATATGGCCACGGGTGGAAATAACCCCCCAAATACCCCAAACCCCCCCGAGCTCTTTCAAGGGGTGATCACCCTATGGTGAAGACGCCCGTCCGTGCTCGGGCAGTTGTTTTCGAACATTACCTTTTCGACGCTAGTATCTCGTGTACCTCATGTCCGCCAGGAGGGATCGGATCATGACCCATCGCGAGATCATAGTCGGCGACGAGTTTCCGTACCACAGGACCGACGTGCCCTTCGATCGCTCCATGGCGGCGATCATGGGGATGCTCCTCGCGGCGCGGGGCGTGGTGAAGGTCGCTCCCCTCTACGAGAATGTCGGAGAGGTGCAAAGGATCACCCTCATGGTCGAGACGGAGCAAGGAGCGCAGTTCCTGATCCACTTCCCGACGACCTACCGGCGCCAGCGGAAAGGTACGCCTCCGAAACTCGATATGCGTATCGCGGGCCGGATGATGTTCTTCCACATCAAGGACATGCTGCTCATGGCCGAGGTCGCGTACCTGTCGTTCACCCAGGTCTTTTCCCCGTACCTCGCGCTACCCGACGTCGACGGCCGGCCGAAGCCTCTGATGGACTTCCTGCCGGACGTCGAGGAGAAGGTCCAGGCCTCGCGCCCCCTGATCCCCTACCTCAACTTCGAGATGCAGCAGCTCGAGGACAAGCGGAGGCCCGGACCGTGACGCCCTGCGAGTATGTCGTCGGCATCATGGCACTCTCGATCGTCGGCGGGATGCTGCTCGGGAACCTCATCATCCTCCGGATGCTCCGGCGGCGCGGGGTGATCTGATGTCTGTCCGCTGGCAGCCCCGCGACCTCCTCGCGCTGGAGGAGCAGCGGGCCGCCCCCGCACCCGCCCGGATGCAGCCCCGGAACGCCCTGCGGCCCCGGTGCGCCCTCGCGTCCTGCGGGCAGTACCTGCGGAGCGGCGACTCGTTCGTCAGCCATGCCACGGGCCGCGAGGGCGGGCAGGGGCGGCGGTACCATCCGGGCTGCTTCGGGGAGGCGCTGCTGCATGTCTGACCTCCTCGACAAAGCCGCCCTCCTGCTGCATCTCGACCGCCTGCACGACGAAGCCAGCCAGGACCTCGACATCCGATCGCTGGAGATCCTGACGGGCCTCGCGCTGCTGGTCCGGGAGGGCGCGTTCGACATCTGCCCCCGGTGTCACGGGGCCGGCTGGGTCGAGGGCCTCGGGGGGACCGGGACGTGCCCGGTGTGCAGGGGGAAGCGATGACCCCCGCCCGCTGCGCCCACTGCATCTCCGTACCGGTCCCGGACCGCCGGATGGCGATCCTCCGCCGCCGCAGGGCATCGCTGGCGACGAAGATCGCAGAGCTGCAAGAACGACTTGCGATCATCGACGAGGAGATCGCGACGGTGGAGGCCGAAGGATGATCACCCGGCTAGTGCAGAGTGCGGGAGCCCCGTATGGTGGCGATAAACAGGCATCTTCGATAAAAAGGTTGCTGCAAACCTGCGGGATATCGGTGGCCGCCGCAGCAGGAGTGATTGCGTGACCACTTCGCTCTACTGCCGGAAATTCCGGGTGCGGTGCGATAATCGCGAGTATTTCGAGTGCCCGGAGTGCGTCGAGCATCAGGAGGGTCGTTGCCCGGGCTGCACGATGAACGTCTGTGCCGAGAAGTACGAGGGATCGTGGGAAGGGCTGCTCCGCGAGCTCCGGAAGGGCGAGAAGACACACCAGATGGGCCTTGAGGATCGTTTCGACCTGCACGCGAAGGTGCGATGATGATGCAGAAGAACGCCGCCCAGTGCACGTACTGCGAGAAGGTCTGCGCGCACCTCATCGGGTCGTCATCGTGCCGCACCGTCTGCCCCCTCGACAGCCCCCACATCACCCGCGAAGACCGGCAGAGCGGGTCGCCGCAGCGCCTTCTCCTGTCTGTCTTCGATCAGGTGCATCTCCTTGATCTCGCCGACATCGCGAAGCTGCTGCAGCAGGGTCTGCTGGTCCACTGCTACCAGGAAGGCCCCTCCGAGATGCGGAAAGGGCAGATCATCCCTTCGAGGGAGCGGACCCTCACCGGCTCACTGCACATGGACAGGGACGGCGATCTCGTCAGGATCTCGCTCTTCACGCGGCCCGAGCTGCTGCTGGTGACGCTGCCGGCATGGCTCGAACAGGTGGCGAACGAGATCATTCCTGTAGCACCATGCCGCGAGCTGCCGCCGGAGGGCGCGTGACCCGGCCCCCTCGCCCGGCCATCCCGCGGCGGACCATCGCGAAGATTACCTCCGAGGTCGTGGACCTCCACCACCGCATCACCACCCTCTACGAGTACGGCTACGAGATAGGGCAGATCAGCCAGGGCATCGGGGTCTCGCGGACGACCGTCCGCCGCCACCTGAAGATCGCGAGACTCGACTGCATCCAGCAGATGGTCCAGGAAGGGCGAACGATCCTCGACATCCAGGAGACCGTGGGGATTCCCGCGCCACAACTCCTCGATATCATCCAGAGAATCAGAAACGGCGAGCGCAGCGACGCCCCGCAGGCCCAATAACCCCCCTTATCCCCCCATTCTGCCGATTTCTTCTCCGTAGCATGCCACGCTCGCCCCGCTCTACACCGATTCTAGCTGGTGGCTACTGCTACGTACCTTCGGGCGCGGGCAGGCATGCTGCGGAGCATGCTCAATGTCTGTAGACATCACACCAGCAGCCTCGATCCTCGACAGTCTCTTCGGGGACGCGGGGCTCATTACGCTCATCGCCGCGATCCTCGTCGCATGGCTGAAGAACCACGATAAGAACAACGAGATCAAGGACGCGAAGGAAGAAACTGCCGAAGCGAAGGCCGAAACGACGGCTATCGCGGACGCCTTCGACCCGACGAAGACGACCCAGATCACGACGAAGGTCGCCGACGCCCTCACGGTCCAGTCCTGGACGATGAACGAGGATACCCTGACCAAACTCGAGCACCGCGCCTACCCCTACGGGAAGGAGGTCCGCGAGCAGGTCCAGGCGGCAGAACTCGCGCGGAAGACCCTCTACACTATTGATACGCCGGTTATGGGGGCGGAGATCAACTGTGGCGGGATCCTCAATTGGTGGCACAAGATGCTGCAGAGCCACTTCGATTCCATGACGACAGCCCTCACGGCCGCCCAGAAGGACGCGCTCTGGCGGCAGATCCAGGAGGCCGAGAAGCAGGACCTCGACGAGTATGATATCACCTGGCCCGATGGATCGTGGTCACGTATCATCAACGGCAAATTCATCGCCGGTGGCGGGAAGACCGCTCCCGCGGGTGCAAGCGTCGGCCCGAAGGGCGAACAGGTCATCCCCACGACCGGGGACGCCCCGAAGGTGAGCTGAGATGGCGGCAGACCTCTACGCCCTGATTCTCCAGCTCGTGATCGCGATGATCATGGGCGCGGTCTTCTCCGGGCTCGGCTACCTCCGCCAGACGGGCGAGAACTGGCAGAAGGAGAAGATGTTCGTCACGGTCATCATCGGGTTCGTCATCGGGGCGCTCCTCTGGTGGACGAACGTGCCGGTCACCGAAGCGACCCTCGCCACCTACCTCCTCGCGAACGGTGGGCTCATCGTCGCCATCGAGTACGGGGCAAAAGCAGTCTACCGGCGCTTCGGCATCGAGGCATGGCTGCAGTCAGTCCTCGGCTCCTGACGGGAGGAGCCCATGCACCTCCCCCTTACGCTCGATAAGGTCCGCTGGGCGCTCTTCGACCGCTTTCCCGACGAGGGCCGGCCTGCTGCCGATTATGACGAGGCTGCGAGAACGATCTGCCAGATCATTCTCGGGGATCTCGAAAAGGCCGGCGCCCTGAACGTCGAGCAGGTGGTCCTCGCATGAAACGCATCCCGTTCCTGTTGCTGCTCCTTGCGCTGCTCGTGGTTCCCGTGCTCGCCTGCTGGCATCCCCCCCCTCCGCCCCCTCCTCCCTCGACCTCGGGCCCGAGCTCGGGTATGACAGGGACCTGGACCTGCGGGGACTGGGCACGAGCTGGATGGCAGGACCACGGCGATATCGCCACCATCGATCCCGACCTGATTCACGGAGATCTCTGGCTCGTCGTCGAGTACCCGAATGGGGGCAGATTGCAGAGCATCCAGACGTCCTACGCATCCGATCCCTCGGGCCTCGCGAACCTCTCGGAGGGCATGACAGGCCTCTGGTATCAGGAACCGCGGGGATTCGTCCGGCAGAACGCGCTTGCAGGAAGATACCTGATCACGAACCCGATGGGTCTCGTCTACATTCTGGTCGAGAAGCGGCAGCCGAGCCCGACACCCCTCACCATCTCGCTCGAGAGAGTGGACGGCCTGCCCCTCTGGGTCGTGGAGACGAGCGAGCAGGAGAACGCCTACACGGTGCACCTGCGGCCATGACGTCGAGCAAGGGCGGCCAGCCGACCAAGTACGATCCGCTCTACCCTAACATCCTGATCGCCGAGGGGCTGGACGGCGATGCGCCCTGGACCGACGTCCAGATCGCTGCACGGTTCGGGGTCTGCATCGACACGGTCCGGATCTGGAAGAAACGCTATCCGGCGTTCAAGGCGGCATGCTCGCTCTGCAAACAGCGGGCAAACGCCGTCCTCGAGAGCACGGCGTTTCAGGTCGCTCAGGATCGGCCCGTTGTGGACATCGATACGATCGAGACGAAGGACGCCGAGGGTACGGTTCTCGGCACCCGGACCGTCACGCGGCAGCGGACCGTCTCAGCAGACACCCAGATCCTCAAGCTCCTGCTGATGAACCGCCTGCCGGAGAAGTACCGGGACGTGCAGAAGGTCGAACACTCTGGCACGCTGACGTGGGTGGATATTGCCCGAAACGGAGCAGCTGACCCATCGGGATCGTCTCCTTCGCGCCCAGCGTGACCCGACCTGGTGGATCGACCAGGCCTTCGGGCACGACCTCTGGGCGCGACAGCGGCAGATCATCGAATCGGTCCGCGACCACCGGATCACGGCCGTCAAGAGCTGTCACGCTGCCGGGAAGAGTTTCATCGCCGCCGACGTCGCGCTCTGGTACCTCTACACCCACGTCCCCTCGATCGTCATCACCACGGCACCCACGAACCGCCAGGTCGAAGGCATCCTCTGGAAAGAGATCCACACCTCGTTCAACCGCGCTATCCGGCCGCTCGGCGGCACGATTCTCTCCCAGGAACTCAAGATCGACAGCAACTGGTTTGCGTGGGGATTCACCGCCCCCGAATACGACCCGGACCGCTTCCAGGGGTTCCACGAGATCCATATCCTCGTCATCGTCGACGAGGCGAGCGGGATCTCCGAAGAGATCTTCTCGGCGATCGACGGCATCATGACCGGCGACGAGGCTCGCCTGCTGCTCATCGGCAACCCGACGAATCCCAGCGGCCGGTTTGCGAAACTGTTCAAGACGCCGGGCGTATCGAAGATCTCCATTCCTGCCTTCGCCACCCCGAACTTCACGGTCTTCGGCATCACGGAGGAGGATATCGTCCGCGACACCTGGGAAGCGAAGATCATGGGCGATCTCCCCACCCCTTATCTTGTCACGCCCCGCTGGGTCCGCGAACGCTATCTCGACTGGACCCCGGACTCGCCCCTCTACCAGGCGAAAGTTCTGGCAAACTTCCCTGAATCTGCCGAGGACACCCTCATCCCGCTCTCGTGGATCGAGGCGGCAATCAACCGCGAGCTCGTGCCGGGGACGCCCGTCGAACTCGGCGTCGATATCGCCCGCTACGGCAGCGACAAAACCGTTCTCGTACTGCGAAAAGGGAACGTCGCACGGATCGTCGAAGTGCGGGCAAAACAGGGCACGATGGAGACGGCAGGGCTCGTCAAGGTCGTACGCGAACGGGGGGGGGCATCCTACGCGAAAGTGGATGCGGACGGTCTCGGTGCCGGTGTGTACGATCGGCTCGAAGAGGTCGAGCTCGAGGAGCAGCAGGCAACGGGCCGCGACCGCGAGAACCCCTACCGCGAGATGCATACGGGCCTTGCGGCGGCGGATCCCGAACGCTTCGGCAACACCCGCGCCGAATGGTACTGGGGCCTGCGCCAGCGGTTCGAGGAGGGGGACATCGACATCGAGGACGACGAGGAGCTCACCGCCCAGCTCGCGACCCTGAAGTACAAACTGAACAGCCGGGGCCAGATTTTCATCGAAAAGAAGGAGGACATGAAGAAACGCGGTCTTCCGTCACCCGATAAGGCCGACGCCCTCATGCTCGCGTTCGCTCCGGTTCCTGTCACTCCGGAGGACGAAGTGGTCTGGCTGAACGAAGAGGAGACCCTGATCTCCGTCATCTGACGGAGGAGATTCTGACAATGCCACGAAAAAAGAACTCACTTCCCGAAGATATGCAGGCAGCTCTTGCAGAGAACGAGCTGCTCGTCGAACGCATCGTCGAACTCGAACTCGCGCTCGAAGATATCGGCTGGCAGAGCCTCACCGAAACCGACCGCGAGTTCTCGCGGGATGCCCTTCGCCGGATCGTCATCCTCGCCCGCCTCTACTGGCTGAAAAACCCGCTCATCAAACGGGCCGTCGAGACGCAGACCTGCTACGTGTTCGCGCTCGGCGTCACGACGAAAGCGAAACACCCGGCCATCGACGCCGTGATCCAGGCATTCATCGACGACGAGAAGAACAAGGCAGAACTCTTCGACCACCAGGCGCTGATGCTCAAAGAGACCGAACTCCAGCTCTTCGCGAACCTCTTTTTCGTCTTCTTCATTAACTCCTCGACGGGCCGCGTGCGGATCCGCACCGTGCCGTTCCACGAAGTCCAGCGCGTCGTCTACAACCCCGAGGACAGCAACGACCCCTGGTACTACCTCCGGGAATGGCAGGAGTTCCCGCTCGATACCGCCGGCCCGGTCCCACCCGTCCGGCGGGCGGCCTACTACCCTGACTGGCGCTACCGGCCCCGCGACGGCCACCCGGCAACCCTCTACGGCATCGAGGTCCGCGCCGACACCCCGATCTACCATGTGAAAGTGAACGCGCTTTCCGATATGCAGTTCGGGGTCTCGGAAGTCTACGCGGGCCTCGACTGGGCGCGTGCGTACAAAGAGTATCTGGAGAACTGGGCATCCGTCGCAAAGGCCCTCGCGCGGATTGCGACCGTTATTACCACTAAAGGCGGGAAGAAAGGCGTCACGGCAGCAAAGACCCGGCTTGCATCCACGCTCTCGAATACCGGGACCGGCGAGACGAACCCTGCACCCGTCCAGGCCTCGACGTTCATCCAGGCCGAAGGCACGAACCTGCAACCCTTCCGCACCGCGGGGGCGCAGGCAGGGATGGACGACGGCCGGCGCCTGATGCTCATGGTCTGCTCGTCGACGGGCATCATGGAACCCGAACTCACGGGCGATCCCTCGACGGGCAACCTTGCCACGGCGAAGACCATGGAACGGCCCATGGAGCTGAGGTTCCGCGCCCGCCAGGAACTCTGGAAGGGCGTGATGCACGGCATCCTCCAGTACGTCGTCAATTGCTCGGTGCGGGCGGAAAACGGCCCCATCGGCGGGACCGTCGCTGTCGATGAGTGGACCGGCGACGAGACGATCACGCTCGAACTCGATACCGAGAATCCCGACGAGACGAAACGCGGCAAACCCCTCGACCGCACGATCGACGTCACGTTCCCGCCGATGCTCGAGCACGACGCGAACGTCCAGGTCGCGGCCATCAAGGAGGCGGCCACCCTCGGAGGACTCTCGCAGGCGCGGACCATGCCGAAGATGCTGCTGTCGCGTCTCCTCCTCCAGGCCTTAGGGGTGGAGAATATCGACGCGGTCCTCGACGAGCTCTTCCCGGACGGCGAACCCGAGCCGGAGGACGAACCGCCGGTATCGGGCAGCGACGATGACAGGGAGATCCCGAAGCTCGAACGGGCAATGGTCGAAGCGGCTCGCGAGCTCCGGGACGCCATCAGAGCGGCGAAGAAGGCAGGGGTGTGGGAATGACGGTCTCCGAAGCCCTCGACCGGTATCTCGAAGCAGCTGGCAGAGTCATCCACCGCCAGGACACCCGGCCCCTCGAACACCAGCTCGAGGCGAAGGTCAGGACGATCTTCAAGCGGCAGCGGGAGATCGTGCTCGCGGAATTCTCCAAACAGCGCACCCACTTCCAGGAAGACGCTGCTCCGCAGTCCATCATCGCCCCGGCTCTGGATGCCGCCTACATCGGTACCTACGAGGACTTTTTCCGGGCACTCGAAAGCGTGGCCGAATCTGCGCTCGTCCGGGCATCGGCAACGCTGATCGCGACGGCCGGTGTTCCGCTCAAATTCGACCTCAAGGACCCCCGCGCCCGCGAATGGCTCGCGAGCCACGCGGCAGAGCGCATCAAGGGCATCGACACCACCACGCGGAAGGATATCGCCCGGATCGTGCAGGACGGCGTGAACGAACGAGTCCCCTACGATACCATTGCCCGCCGCATCTCGGCAGCGTATACCGAGTTCGCCATCGGCAAACCGCAGGAACATATCGCGAGCCGGGCGCACCTCGTCGCGGTGACGGAGGTAGCGGAAGCCTATGAGGAAGGCAGTATCCGGCAGGCGAAGGAGATGCAGCGGCAGGGCCTCGCGATGGAGAAGCACTGGCGCGACAGCGGAGACGACCGGGTCTCTAATGGCTGTCGCGAGAACTCGGCGGCAGGCTGGATCCCTCTTGACCAGCCATTCCCGAGCGGGCATCAACACGCCCCGCGCTTTCCGGGATGCCGCTGTTACGTCGATTACCGGCGGATCGGATCGACCGCCGGAGGTGATTGAACACTATGGCATGGGACCGAACGTACCAGAATACCCCGGGCCGCACCTACGACCCGGACGACCCCTACAACCTGTACGGGGAAGACATCAACGAGATCATCACGCTGCTGAAGACCCACGCGAGCCGGCACGGCACCGGCGGCGAGGACCCGATCACCCCCGAGCGCACGCTCATGGCCGCCGAGGGCTACCCGCTCGACGGCTCCGCGATGGAGGCGGCCGGCCCGACCGCGCTCGCGAACGGCGTCTACACCTACGGCTGGCTCTTCGACGCCGATGTCGTCGAGACCCTCGTCTTCGCCCTCGGCCGGATCCCGCGCCGGTGGTGTGCCGCGGACCCGACGTTCAACGTCGAATGGACCGCCGCGAGCGGATCGGGGGCGGTCGTCTGGCAGGGCGAACTCCTCGCGGTCGGCGATAACATCGCCTATACGGGCAGCTTCGGGACAGCCGTCGCGATCGCGGCGGATACCCTCCAGACCGCCGGGCGCTGCCACCTCACGCAGGAGTCGGCCGCGCTGACCAGCTTCCCGAACGCCGCCGCCGGCCTGCCCGCGTTCTTCAAACTCTCACGGCTGGCGACCTCGGGCAGCGATACCCTCGCAGTGGACGCCGAGTTTCGGAGCGCCCACCTCAGTTTCGGGACGGTCGTATGAGGCAGCTCTTCCTCGCCCTCCTGATCGGGCTGCTGCTGCTCCCTGCGGCGGGGGCGGCCCTGCACGACCCCTTCGACGACGATACCGAGAGCGCCTACGCCCTCTCGCCCGCGTACTGGGTGGTCAACACCTCCGGCTCCCACATGAACGCATCCCGCACCGTGACCACCGGCACGCCCGCGATGTACCCGAACCTCTCGGGCGACCCCAGCGGGATCTTCGATGCCGTGTATGGCCCGGACGCGAACTACACGATGGTCTTTACGTTTAAAGGGGTCGCCAGCGGGCAGGCGCGGATCGGCTTCATCTTCGACTCCGTGCAGGCCGACGACGCCGGCAGCATCGCGAACGGGACGAAGTACGGGGTCATCGCGAGCAACCGCACCACGGGGGACAACATCTACCTCTACGACACCACGGCCGGCGTCCCGGCGACCCTGAACAACACCCCTGTGCAGATCGACCGGGACACCCCCCACGTCCTGACGGTGCTCACGAACGCGACCTCCGCTGAGAAGATCGCCGTCTACCTGGACGACGTCAAGATCATCTCCTCGACCTCATCCACGCGATCGAGCGGCTATGCCGGCATGTACCAGAGTGGCGGGACGACCTGGATCGACGACCTCTGGCTGGGCGATGCGACCGAAGAGCCCCCGGCCGCCCCGCTGCCGATCGTCGCCTTCTCGGCCTCCAACACGACCGGTATCAGCCCGCTCGTCGTCCGGTTCACCAACGAATCGATCGTCGTCGACCCGGAGGCGAACGTCTCGTACAGCTGGACCTTCGGCGACGGCAACACGAGCACCGAGGCGAGCCCGCTGCATATTTACGAGGTCGCCGGATCGCACGACGTCACGCTCACGGTCACGAACCTCTCCGGCGTCAATGCCTCGACGCAGACCGACATGATCACTGTCGGGTCGGGCCTGCCGACCGCGTCGTTCGTCGGGTCGCCGGTCGCCGGTGCGCCGCCTCTCTACGTGCAGTTCAACGATACCTCGGTGGTCGAGGATCCGCTCACCTGGGACTGGGACTTCGGGGACGAGACGACCAGCGAAGAGCAGAACCCCGCCCATTCCTTCGACGATCCCGGCGTCTATACCGTGGAACTGACGGTCACGAACGCGAGCGGCTCGGCGACGATGGTCCGGACCAACTACATCACAGTGACCTGGGCGAACGTCAAGACCGTGGTCGCCACGAACGCACCGGCCTACTGGAAGGCCCTGCCGGACATCCTGCAGTGCGACGGCACGGCCGACCAGGTGCAGATCCAGGCGGCTATCGACGCGGTCGCGGCAGCAGGCGGCGGCGTGGTCCAGCTCAGCCCGGGTGATTTCTACTATACTGCACCGTTCAGTACCAGCGTCTATGTCACCGTAAAAAGCGGCGTCACGCTCCGGGGGCAGGGTATGGGTCCGGCCGTCAATGGGGGAACTGTTATCCGGTCGGATTTCTACGAGACGCCTGAAGGAGATGTCAATCCCCGGCGCTACTCGAACATCGTTACACGGGCGAACACCATTGTCCGGGACCTCAATATCACCGGCACGGGGGGACTCTCTACCTATGCCGGTGCAGCCTGCTATAATGTCGAACTAGAGAATATCATGGTCTATAACATCTCGCGGGCCATTGCCTGTGCCGTCTGGATGCACTCCGAGCAGGAGCTGCATGACATCACGCTCCGCAACGTCTGGGTCGTCGATAGCGGGTGCGCCGGGTTCGCGCATGGCTGGACCGACGAGCAAACTTCCTTCTCCGTCCATGACATCTCCTACTATGACTGCCACGCGATTAACTGCGGGAAATTCGGCCCGTATCGGAACAGCAAACGGCTCGGCAACACCTATTCGACCTCGATCCCGTCGTGGACGCCCGGATTCGATATCAAGGAAGGCAGCGCCCAGTACAATATCCTGTATGACGGGTGCGTTTGCCAGGACAGTTACGGAGCAAACTGGTACTGGGAGAAATCCACCAGCGGCAGCAACATCGTCTTCCGCAACTGTACCAGCAGCGGGGCCGGGCAGGCATACCTCCGCTACGGCGGGCAGCTCATGGAGGTCGGCAACCCCTCGGCCTACGGCGGCGGCTACCTGACGCCCTATAACTCGATCTTCGAGAACTGCACTTCAGAAAACAACTATATCGGGTTCTACCTGAACGGTCCCGCTCAGCTCTACAACTGTTCGGATACCGGGTCGCGGATCGGCGTGCTCGTTACCTCGAATGCCGGTACTTCGGTCATCGATAACTGCTCGTTTACCAATACCGGCGGGCATCTCTCGGATGCATCGGACGGCAATGCCGACGGGCTGGTTACAGCCTCGTATCGCAACCTGTTTGGGTATACGGGGTGCCCGATCTATTATTTCACCTCTGCGACAGTCTCGATCAATTACTGCACGTTCGCCAGTACGACGGTCAGGACGCAGCCCGCGATCTTCGTGCAGTCGGTCTCGACGCACCAGTACGTCTCCTATTCGACGATGCAGAACTATGCGTATGGCGGCTACTCGGTCCTGACGGGGCTTGCCCACGCCCGGTACTGCTCGGTCTATCCCACGTACATTCAAAAATGGCTCAACTTCGACCCGCAGCCGGCGGACAACGATATCGTGCCGAACTTCGCGGCAAACGTCACCAGCGGCACGGCCCCGCTTGCCGTCAAGTTCACCGATTCCTCCTCCGGGACGGGGCTCTTTGCGTGGAACCTCTCGACGGGGGACGGGACCTGGTATAACACGACCTCGATCAGTCAGAAATCCCCCACGCACACCTACACCGCAGCAGGAACCTACGATGTCACGGAGTACGTCTATGGCTCAGGGGGATACAGTTTCGTCAAGAAGTTCGAGTATATCACGGTCGGCGCGGGCACGCTCCCCCCGACGGCTTCCTTCTCGGCGAACGCGACCGACGGCGACGAACCCCTCACCGTCCAGTTCTACGATACCTCCACCGGATCCCCGACCTCGTGGCTCTGGCAGTTCGGCGATGGGAACACGAGCAGCGCCCGCCACCCCGTCCATACCTACGTGCAGGCCGGCATCTACACCGTAAACCTGCGGGCGACGACTGCCGGCGGATCGTCCTGGAGCAACGTCACGCAGTATATCACGGTCACGCAGGCAGCCTCGACGGCTCCGCCGATCATCAGCGGCAACGCGACCCCGGATAGCGGGGAAGCGCCTCTCTCGGTGCAGTTCGTCGGGACGGGCGAGAATGTCGAGGACTGGCTCTGGGATTTCGATGACGGCACGACCTCCGACGACCAGAACGTGACCCACGTCTACTATGCTGCCGGCACCTACGATGTCGTCCTGTCGGTCACGAACGCGAGCGGGGCGAACGAGACGACCATCCCCGTCACCGTGACCGGCCCGCCCATCCCTGCGCTCCCGCACGCGAACTTTACCGCGAACGTCACGGACGGCCCAATCCCGCTCGCGGTGGCCTTCGCCTTCACCGGCGACTGTCTCGACCCGATCTACATGAACTATAATTTCGGCGATGGCTCGGCCGTCGCCTGGGGCCAGGATGTCACGCACACGTATACCGAGGCCGGCACCTATACCGTGACGCTCACGATCGGGAACGCGAGCGGCGGATCGGTCATGCGAAAAACCGGCTATATCGCCGCCTCCGATCCGGCAGACTGGCTGGATGCCGATTTCGTGGCAAATAAGACCTTCTGCCGCCTCCCCAACTGCATCGTCGGGTTCATGGACTCCTCGACGGGCCCGGTCACGAACTACAGTTGGACGTTCGGCGACGGGGGGACGAGCGACGAGATGAACCCCGTCCACACCTACCGCTTCGCCGGCTGGTATACCGTCAACCTCACGGTCTCGATCTACGGCGACCCGTCTGATTATGAACGCAAGACCCGGTACGTGCTCGTGCAGGTACCCGGCGGAGGCTGGTGGTATTGAGGACCCTGACCGAGAGTGCCTCCTGCCCGCCATACAGTCAGGGAGAGCGGTATATCATCTCCCGGCGGCGTGCTGAAGGTCATTCATATGCGGACATCGCGGCCGAACTCAACAGAGACTTTGTAAACTACAACAAGGGCTGCCGCACGGGAGAGGGCATCAAGACCTGGTACCGGTCCCGAACAATGCTCCGACAGCTCAGCCTGAAGGTTGGAGGCATTGATGCAGCACGGGACGCCGGGCTCGACGTCTCGAACGAGGTCCTCGCAACCTGGCTTGACGAGCGGATCGAGAAAGAGGTCCAGCAGGCCGTGCATCAAGCCGCCGGCACGGCGAAAGCTCGGGCGACCCCCTGAAATCGCTCCCCCTCCTTTTTAACCCGTAGCACGTCTAATACTCTAATGCCCGACGACAACGACGGTCAGAATCTCGTTTTGTACTCGGAGGCAGTCCCCCTTACCGAGGCCACAGCGCGGGCAGATGGTACGATCCCTATTCTTTGCATTTCGCCCGGCTGGGGTAGTTCTGGTTTTTACAGCGCTGAAATGCTGAAAGAAGCCTGCTCGAACTACAAAAAAGGCTTGCACATGCATTGGAATCACCAGACCCGAGAAGAGGCGAGACTTCGGCCCGAGCGCGATTTGAATACGCTCGCGGGCACGCTTGCCGAAGATGGGCGTTACGAAGAGAACGGGCCGCAGGGTCCGGGGATCTACTCTCGTGCCCAACCATTCAGCCGCTACGCATCGGCGATCCGCGAGATGGCCCAGCACATCGGGCTCTCGCACGTCGCCGAAGGGACGACGAAAAAAGGCGTGGCAGAAGGTCGGACCGGCCCGATCATCGAGAAGATCACGGCCGTCCGGTCGGTCGATTTTGTAACGCTTCCTGGCAGAGGCGGAGCCATTCTCGAAGCCTTCCGGGAAGCGGGGAATACCAGTGAGACACCAGGAGACAGAACCGTGGTATCCATTGACGAAGTCCGCAAAGACGCGGCGATCATGGAGACGCTCCGTAAGGAGATCCTCTCCGAGGCCTCGGTGAGAGAGGCCCAGGCACAGAAGGAGAAAGAGTACCGGGAGGCGACGGCGGCGCTCGAAAAGCAGCTCAAAGAGAGCAACGATGCAAATGCCGAACTGAAGAAACAACTCGACCGCCTCAACGAGGCCCAGCTGCTCCTCGAGGCGAAGTCCTTCGTCGCGGCCCAGCTCAAGGACGCGAAGGTACCGGAGATCACGAAGGCCCGGCTCCTCGAGCAGCTCGCGAAGACCCCTGCCCTCAAGGAAGGCAAACTCGACGAAGCCGCGTACAAGGCAGCCATCGCCGGGGCCGTGAAGGCAGAGGCAGACTACCTCGCGAAGGTCACGGAGAGCGGCACGATCAAAGGCATGGGCAGCGGCGGCGGCACGCCGGCGGGAACGTCCCTGAAAGACGTCATGGAGAAACAGTTTCTCGAAGCCGGCCACTCCGCCGAGAAAGCGAAGCGGATGGCGGAGATCGCCGTCACCGGGAGGAGATAGACCATGTGTGAATATCCAGTCACAAAACGCAGCGCAGGAGACGAGATCTCCTCGACCTACGAGGGCCGGCATCTGACGTTCCTCGAGTCCGAACTCACCCACCCCTACCATGCAGACGGGCTCGTCGATAAGGGCGACCCGGTGCTCGTCGGGGACAACATCGTCGGCATCGCGATGAACAGCGCGGCAGCGGCCACCGACAAGATCGTCATCGATACCGAAGGCATCTGGGCGCTCTACGTGCTCGGCTGCGTCAGCGACGGCACGAGCGACGGCATTGCCCTCGCCATGGATTATGGAGATCCGGTCTTCATCAAGCGCGTCCCCGGCACGGACCAGTATATCCTCTCCGGCCAGCAGGACCCCTATCACTTCCAGCCGTTCGGCGAGGTGCTCGGGGCGGTCACGGCATCCACCACGAGCCCGACGCTCGTCGCGGTCAAGGTCCACAAGTCCTGTGTCCCGCTCGGCGGTATTCTGCACTTCGGCAGCGGCTCGGCCGCAGCGGGGAACTTCCTGCTCGAAGGCTCAACCACCACCAGGCAGGCGAAACTCATCGAGGCGTGTATCGCCCCGGCGACGATTCTCCTTGCCGGCGAACAGATCCACGGGATCAACATGCGTATCGTGGACAACCTGATCTCGACGGGCGGGGAGATCACCTGCGCCGAGTTCAAGGCCGTCCGCGACGAGGCGACCGACGCATCGGTCTCCGCAGCGACGGCCCTCAAACTCAACGTGGACAACAAGAACGGCGGCATCGCGCCCTACTGCCGCGCCCTCGACATCATGGTCGAAGGGGCACCGGGGACCACGCCGGCGATCCGCAGCGCCATCCACATCAATTCCGGTGGGACCGCAGGAACCCTCGAAGGCGTCCTCGAAATCGAGGCGGGAGCCTTCGGATGCAAGACCGTTACCACGAACCCCTCGGATACCGGCACCTGCATGCAGATCCCGATCATCTACGGCGGGACTGTGTACTACCTGCTTGGCTACAACGCCACGGGCTCGTAATCCGGAGGAGATGACGCGATAATGGACGCTATACGCAGCATCGAGGTGCGGCAGAACCAGATTGCCCAGCGGATCGGGGCGCTCGCCTATCGCAGGATGCGGCTGGTGCGTGAGCTGGAGATGGTCGACAAGGAGATCCTCCAGCTCGAAGCCGCAAGCACCGCGAACGACCAGGCAACTGGGGACATCAGAGTTGCCGTTGCTCGACAGGAGGGGGCTGCGAAGGCCACCCAACCGAAGGAGACACCGTAACATGGCAGAATTCTTCAAAGAACTGACCAACTGGGACGGGTACCAGCCCGTCAACAAGGAGACTATCGACCAGGCCCAGGTTGCCGAAGCGATGAGTCTCCTCCGCAACGACCGGGGCTTCTCGCCCCACCGGCACGAGTACCTCGTCAAAGAGGCCATCACGACCACCGACTTTCCCTACCTGCTCGGCTACATCGTCGACCGGCAGCTGCTGGCGAACTACCAGATCAATGTTGCCAACTGGCGCCGGTGGACTAAAGTCGTGACGAACACGAACTTCAACACCCGCCGGCTCGAGAGGGTCTTCGGGCTTGACGACCGTCTCGCGGAAGTCCAGGAGAAAGGCGAGTACCTCGCCAGCAAACCCAAGAACTGCCGCTTCGATATCACCCTCAAGAAGTACGGCCGGCAGTTCGATATCTCCTGGGAGAGCATCATCAACGATGCGCTCGGAGCCTTTTCGGGGATCGCGACCCGGTTCGCGAACGCTGCGATCCGGACGGAGAACTATCTCCTGACCTCGACGTATGCGATGTCGACCGGTCCGCACACCAGCCTCTACGGGGCGACGATCACCGATTGCGGGCAGGCCGTGACGAACCTCGGCGTGCTCCCGCTGACGATTGCCAACCTGGAGACGACCCTCGAGCTGATGCAGGCCCAGACCGACCCGAACGGCGAACCCATCAGCGTCCGGGCAGCGACGCTCGTCGTGCCCCCGTCTCTCGAAATGACGGGCCGCGCCATCCTCACCTCGGCAATGAAGGCATGGACGTATGGCGGCGACGACGAAGCGGCCCCCGTTCCGTGGCCGACCGTGAATGTCATTCCGCAGATGGGGCTCACGCTCGAAGTAGACCCCTACCTGCCTATCGTGAACACCACGAGCGGCACCACGAATTGGTACCTGTTCGCCGAACCGGCCGAGCGGCCGGCCCTCCTCGCGGCGTACCTCCGCGGCCACGAATCCCCGGAGGTCGTGATGAAGTCCAGCAACAAGGTCGCGTTCGGCGGCGGCGACGCAGGACCGCTCTCCGGAGACTTCGCCACGGACAACATCTTCTACCGCGTCCGCGAGGTCTTCGGCACAGTCCAGGGCGATCCCCGGTACACCTACGCGCAGACGGGCGCCGGCTCATAATCCCTCTTTTTCGGAGGAGGGAATGCCGCCGAACGTACCGAAGCCGGTGACGCGGGAAGATGAGTACCTCGCGGCCATCGTGCAGCAGAATGACCGGATTATCGACCTGCTGCAGCGGATGGCGCCACCGGAGGAACCGCCCGCAGTGACGACACTCCTCCAGGAACCGAAGCGGAGGCGCTGAATGGCCTTCACCTACGACGTCTCGACGGACCGGGGGAAGGTGCGGCTCCTTTCCACTGACCGGAAGGCTGCCCGCCCCATCTTCGACGACGACGAGATCGATGCCTTCCTCGCGATGAACGGCAACGAGGTCAAGCTCGCGGCTGCCGCTGCACTCGAACAGATGGCCTCGAACGAGGCGATGGTCCTCAAGGTCATCAGCAACAACGGCCTTTCCACGAACGGGGCGGCGGTCGCGCAGGCCCTCATGGCACGGGCAGCGAAACTCCGCGAAGAGTACCAGCAGCAGGCAGATGAGGACTTCTGCGGGTTCGATATCGCCGAATACGCGGACAATCCCGCGCAGACGCTCGAACTGCTGATCAAGGAGTCGATGCGGGATGCCTGACCTGTTCGACGCGGATCTGATGCTGGAAGCGCTCGCGGACTTCTTCCCCACCACCTGCACGATCCAGACCGCGACCCTGGCCGAAGACGACCACGGGCAGAGCATCCCGGTGTGGTCTGATCTCGCGGGACATATCGGGATCGCCTGTTCGGTCGCGCCTTCAGGGGGGAGGAAAGTGCAGACGGGCAAAGAAACGTATGTCGTCTCCTCGCACCGCATCAGTCTCGCGGGGCGGTACCTCACTATCACGGCAGCCATGCAGGCTGTCGTGGACGGCATCACGTACGAGATCTTGCTCCCCGAACATTCAGGGTTCGGGCTGAACACAAACCTGCTCTGTCAGGTGGTGCGCTGATGAACGGGGATTCCTGCGTCACGGTCGACCAGTGCGACCGACGCATGAAGGATCTTGAAGATAAAGGCCGTGAGGGGGATAAGACGATCTTCGACCGTCTTGATTCCCTCGATGAGAAGGTGGACCGGTACCGTGGCGAGATCCCGGAGGCCGCAGCAGCAGCCGTGGCGGCGTTCTGTGCGAAAGCTACCCAGACCTCATCCACGAAGACCCCGTTCGAGCTGATCAAGGACTACCGGGACACGCTCCTGCTGATTGCGATCATCGTGGTCTTCGGTGGAGAGAAGGCCGCAACCATCCTCGCGGCGGTGTTCTGATGGGCAAACAGATCCGCATCACCGGCATCAAGGAACTCGCGGAGGATTTCCGCAGACTCGGCGACGCGATGGCCGATACCCTCGAGGCTGCCGTGCAGGCGGGGGCGCTCATTCCGAGGAACGATGCCCGGGCCCGAGCTCCCTACAAGACGGGTGATTACCGCCGGAAGATCGGCATCGAAACCGTCGAGAAGACACCGACCCGGTGCGCGGTCGCGATCGGCGTCGACGATGTCCGGGGCCCATGGCTCGAGTTCGGGACGGGGCTCTACGCCGAAGGCGAAGGCGCGACGAAACAGCCCTACGACATATTCCCGCGTGGACCGGGCTTCGCGGGGTCAGCGTTCCTCTCTCCGGTCGAAGGGGGGAAGATGGCCCTCTACTGGAACGGAGCCCCGCACCCGGTCAAGCACGTCCGGCATCCCGGTATCTGCCCGCGTCCGCACTTCCGCCCGGCCATCGACGAGAACGCGGCTGCTATCGAGTATGAAATACGGGCAGCACTCGACGCGGCAATCGTGGAGGCGATCCGGTCGTGACGGCCGATCCTACTGCAGCCTACCGGGCCCTCCTCCTCGCGGACGTTGCGGTGGCGGCACTCGTGGACGAACGGATCTACTTGCAGCAGCTCCCGCAGGATCCCACCCTGCCCGCGATTCGGTTCCGGCGGGTGAGCCAGGCCCGGGGCCACCAGGTCCCGACGCGGTTCCCCGTCTACCAGACCGACTGCTGCGCGGCCACCCATATCGAAGCAGAACAGCTCGCGGATGCCGTGGTCGCGGCAACCCAGCGGGCGAAAACCGTGCAGGACGGCGTCCATATCACGCAGGGGGTGATCGTGAACGAGATCGACCTCTACGATGTCGAACTCGATATGCACGTCACCCCGGTGGACGTCCGCCTGCACATCATCGAGAGGTCATAGATCATGGTCTACCAGTCAGGCGTCCAGGACGCCGATGCAGTCCGCCTCGGTTCATGTAAGATCGAGGTGGGGGCGGATGTCGGGTCCCTCCAGGACTTCGGCATCGCCAAGAACGTGAAGTGGAAAGAGAACATCACGAAGGCCGATATCAAGCCGGACAATGGCGAACCCATCATGGGCCGCGTGGTCAAGCAGGAAGCCGATATCTCCTTCGACTGGATGGAGCCGGAGTTCTCGAAGATCAACGTGCTCCGGGGAGGTATCGATACCTACGCTACCGTTGAAGCGGCACCGGTCTCGGTCACGAACGAAGTCGTGGTCCTCGACGATACCGATGCCGTCCGGCTCGAGCATAAGAACGCCGCGGGAACGGAAGTCGGATCGATTGTCGTCACGGGAGCGGCAGGATCTCCCACCCATACCCGGAACACCGACTACGTGATCTCGGTGGATTCTGCCGGGTATACCTGTATCGCCCGGATCGGTGGAGCAGGCATCGACGATGGCGCGACGGTTCTCGTGGACTACGCCTATACGCCCGCCAGCAGCAAGACGTTCTCGACGGGCGGCAAATCCACGCAGACCCCGGTCGTCGTGCGGTTCACGAACACCAATGAGAGCGGCAACGATCTGCAGGTGACCTTCTACAAGACCTACTACGAGAGCGGGCTCGAGTTCGCGCATAAGAGCGACGAAGCGACCGAAGAGCTCGTGGTGCCGGTGACCCTGCGGGCGATCCGGGACTCCACGCGCACGGCAGGCGACCAGCTCCTCGGCATCGTCGACGAGCAGGCGACGTAAGGGCGATCCCATGATCCTCAAAGATTTTTCGACGTTCGTCCCCGAACCCGTGATCGCGAAGATCGGGTCCGGCGTCCACGTCGAGGAGGTCGACATCTCGATCTTCCCGGCGGCGGCATCGCTGCGGCTGATCGACCTGCTCGAGAAGAAGAAGGGCGAGACCCCGACGCAGGCCGACCTGATCGGCATCGTCGCGGAAGCGGCACACATCCAGAACCCGACGATCACCGAGGAGTGGCTGCTCAAACACTGCACGCTCTCGCAGCTCCTCCGGTTCGTGCGGTTCGTCGTGGACCGTGCGCAGGAGCAGATGCAGGATGGCAGGAACGGCGATGCCGGAAAAAACCCGAGTTAGACGTCGGGCTCATCATCGCCCGCGTGGGCATGATGTACGCGTGGGCCTCGCCGGACTACCTGCTGCACCGCTGCACGCTCGTGCAGATCTTCAGGTTGTACGGACACGGGCGGGACTTCGACCGTCTCCGGCGGGGCGAACCGGTACCGGCCTCTTCAGCAGCACCGGCGCCGGTCGCTCCGGACGAGCCGGACCGGACGGCACTCTATGCCCGGTACGGCGGGATTATCAAGCAGAAGTGACGTATGGCCGGTGATTACACCCTCATCCGGAAGATCGGCGTCGAGGTCGTCGGGGACATCGAGGGCCTGAAGAAATCCTACGAGGAAGCCATCAAGGATACCGAGCAGATCGCCGGACAGTTCACGGATATCGGCAAGGACCTGATGGCCGTCGGCAAAGAGTGGTCGACGTGGATCACCGCACCCCTCGCGGCAGCAGGCGCGGCAAGCATCAAACTCGCGAGCGATGCCGAGGAGGTCGACGGCAGGTTCCGCGTCGCCTTCGGCAGCATGGCCGACGAGGCGGAGGCCTGGGCGACGACGCTCGGCGATTCCGTCGGCCGGGCCACGACGAGCATCAAAGATATGGCCGGGTCCCTGCAGGCGAGCCTGGTCGCGCTCGGGCTGACCCGGACCGCTGCCGCCGGCCTGTCCGAACAGATCACCGAACTCGCCCTCGACTTCGCGGCCTTCTATAACGTCGCTGACGACGACGCGCTCGCCACCCTCCAGAAAGCCGTGCTCGGCGGGACCGAGGCGCTCCGCCGGTACGGCATCGTGCTCACGGACGACGCAATGAAACAGGAGCTGCTCTCGATGGGCGTCGAGGGCGGCATCGAGAAAGCGACCGAGCTCGAGAAGGCGCAGGCACGCCTCAACCTCATCCTGGCGAAGACGGCGGACGTGCACGGGGAAGCCGCCAGGAACGCGGGCACGTTCAGCGGGCAGCTGAAAGCCCTGACGGCCGACGTGCAGGAGCAGGCGGAAGCTATCGGGGCGGAGCTGATGCCGTATGCCCGGCAGCTCGTCGAGATTGTTCGAGATCTCGTGGCACGGTTCGCGAACCTATCGGACGGCACGAAGTCCCTCATCCTCGTGACGGCCGCGCTTGCTGCTGCAGTCGGCCCGGTGCTTCTCGTTACGGGATCCCTGATCGAGAGCGTCGGCAAACTCGTGGCAGTCTACAAAGTCTACCAGGCGACGACGTTCGCGGCGACGGCAGCCACCAAAGGGTTCACGGTTGCGCTCGCGGCGAACCCGGCGGGACTCGTGGCCGTCGGCATCGGGCTCCTCGTGGCGGCCGTGGTCCCCCTCGCGATCGAGGCGGCGACGGCGACGCGGCGGTTCGACGACCTGAATCGGGAACTCAACGATACCCGGACGATGGCCGCGAAGACGGGCGACGAGCTCCGGAAGATGGCTGCCGATCTGCGGGCGGCCGCCCGGGACAGCGCGGTCTTCGAGTATCAGGTGAGCGATACTGCCGCAGCGCTCGGCGCGACGACCGAGACGATCCGGCAGGGCCGGGTGGCCCTCGCCGACCTCGGCGCGCAGTACCTCGAGCAGAAGGCGGATGTCAAAGATTTCGCCGATGCCGTGACGGCCGAGATGGAGAAGGCCGACCAGGCGTACTACAACCACCAGAACGCCGTGAACAAGCTCACCGACGAGTACGACAAGCTCAAGACGGCGATCGACCGGGCCCTCGGCATCGAGGAGGATCTCGACGATCAGAGCCGGACGATCGCGCGGTCGAAGCTCCGGCAGGCCGATGCCGAGGATGCACTCGCGGACGCGATCAAAGAGCGGGACGACTTCGAGCGCGAGATGTATGCGACCGACTACAAGACCGTCTCGGACTACGAGGACGCGCAGAAGACGATGGAGATCCTCAAGCGGAACGTCGCGAAGGCCGACCTCGATCTCGCGGATGCCATCGACGGCGTGAGCGATGCCGAGCGCCGCCGGACCGAACTTGTGGTCGAGCAGAGCGAGGTCGCCGCAGAGATGGGCACCAAGGATGTGAAAACGGCGCAGACGCGGCTCGAGGAGATCAAGAAGGCCATCGACGAGGAGACCGCGAAGATGCAGGAGTCGAACGCGGAGCGCGAACAGCTCCAGGCCCTGCATCTCATGGCGGTGGCAGAAGCCGAGAAGCTCTACGGGGAGACTTCGATGAACAACTGGGCGACGATCAAGAAGTTCATCGAGGAGAACCCGATCCTCGCGAAGACCTACAACATCGAGTACGACGCGGAAGGAAATGCGTCCTGGACTCCGCCGACGACCACGACCGTGACCCTCGCGGTCCCCGAGCTCAAGGGGCTCGAGCTGCCCGCTGCAGCAGCGGGGAATGTGACGGCAGCGAACGGCACGATGACCGGCGGGACCTCGAAGAACATCACCGTCACCCAGAACCTCACGATCAACGCACCGACGACCCTCGATCCCGCGATGACGGCAAAACTCCAGCGGCAGAATCTCCAGGACCTCGGCACGTCGCTCCAGGGGGTGATATGAGGTGCTGATTGCCTGGGAAGGTGCGAACGGCACGACTATTGAGTTCCGCGAACCATCGATTATCTTGGAGTCGTGGACCGGGTTCGCCGGTCCGGCCCGCACACACCAGACACAGAAAGCAGTCGGGCAGATCGGTTCCTCGCTCCTCGACACACTCTACGAGCAGCGCGAGCTGTCGATCCGTGCCGTGCTCGTCGCGGAGACACGGCAGGATCTCTTCGCTATGCGCCGCATCCTGATTGCCGCCCT
The DNA here is from genome assembly GCA_041648665.1 of bacterium. NCBI lineage: Bacteria > bacterium. The sequence goes on from JBAZOP010000016.1 coordinate 35,472, forward strand.
GATCGGGGAAGGCACGCTCACCTGGACGCAGGACGACGGGACGGCTTACGTGATCGCCTGTGTCGCGGATTCCGGTACGCCGCGCTTCGTCGGGGATGCCGGCAACCAGAGCACGTTCCACATGAGGTTCTACCTCGACCTGCTCGCGCCCGATCCTACCTGGTACGATCCCGTCGGGGAAGAGCAGCACATGAACTCGTTCGAGGGGGGCATGACGATCCCGTTCGAGCTTCCGCTCGACCTCGGCACGGTCGGCGCATCGGCGATCATCCGGAACAAGGGGGATCTCGCTACGCCCGTGCTCATCACGATCACCGGGCCCGTCACCAACCCGTCCATCGAGAACCTTACGACAGACCAGACGATCGCGCTCGTGTTGGATATTGCTGCCGGCGAAACCCTCGTGATCTCGACGGTCTATGGCTCGATCGCGGCCACGCTCACCGATGCGCTCGGGGTCGAGACGAACGCCATGCGCTATATCACGGTCGACTCCGAGTTCTGGCAGCTCCAGCCGGGCGCGAACGAAGTTTCGTATGCATCGAGCGGTGAATCGGGGTCCGCCGAAGTCGTGATCGGCTGGCGGCACCGGTACGCGGGAGTGTGAGCGATGGGCCTCTGCTACGGTATCCCGGCCCCGGTCGGCGGCACGACCTCGGCCTACGCCGGGATCGGATACCCATACCTGCTCCCGGCACCCGTCGGCGGAGCGGTCCCGGCAGTCAGCATCCCGACGATCACGCTCCCCGCGATCCCGCGGGTCATGGTGCTCGCGGCCGACCATGGGCGGTTGCCCGGGTGGACCCGGGCGCCGGTCATGGTGGTCGTGGACGGGACGCAGATCGATACGCCGCTCTACGATTTCCCGCTCGAACTCCACCTCTCGGCGGCAGCAGGGATCACGAATACGAACCTTGCAGGGATCCTGACCGACCTCGGATCGTCGTCCCTGAAGATCGCCGTCACCGCTGATGACGGCATGACGCAGCACTCTGTCGAGGTCGTGGCATGGGACCCCGTGGCAAAGACCGCGACGCTCCGGGTGCGCGTGCCCCTGCTGCCCGCGGGCATCGACACGGCGCTGTATCTCTACCACGACCCGTTGCATGCCGACAACACCAGCTACGTCGGCGAGACGGGGTCCGATCCGGCGGATGCCGTGATGGCCCGGTATGCCGGGCACGTCGCGTCGACGGCGTGGACGGATGCCGAAACGGCTGCGGCTGCCGACAGTCTCGTGACGTATGCCGCCGAACCTTCGCCCCTCTACCCGGTGGCAGCCCTCGACAATTTCCAGTACCTCGCGTGGACGCGGAACTGGCGCCGGCCCGACGAGTGGGAACTGATCGTCCACCGGTCCGCGACGGGTGCCTATGATCTCGTACCGGGGCAGATGATCATGGTCTCGGTCGACGGCAACCGGCGGCTCGGCATCATCGAGACCCGCACGCTCCAGATGACGCGGGACGGCAAACCGTCCGAGACCTGGAAAGTGTCGGGAAGGGATCTCGGTGCGCTGCTCGGCGAGACCGGGCGGATCGCGCTCGATGCAACGGCGACCGGCGACGGCTACGATGAACGCACGGGCGACGGCGAGACCCTGATGCACCATTTCGTCGACGCGAACGCGATCAACCCGGCAGACGCCCGGCGCGGCGTGCCGTTCCTGACCCTCGCGGCCAACAACCACCGCGGGTCCTCGTGCACCTATGCCGCACGATTCCAGCAGCTCGCCGCTATCCTGGAGGAGATCGCGCTCGCGACCGGTCTTGGGTGGAGCGTGCCGTTTGATTTCAGCACGTTCCAGGCAGCCCTCACGGTGCAGCGGGGCTACGACCGCACGTTCGCGCAGACCGAGAACGCACGGGCCATCTTCTCGACCGTACTCGGCACGGCGCTCGTGACCGGGTATACCGAGAGCACCCGCACCCAGACGGTGAACTATCTCGGCGGGCAGGGCGAGGGGGGCGACCGCGAGGTGGTAGCGTATGGCGGGCCAATGGTTCGCAGCATCCAGGACGCCGAGGTGACGGCTACCGGAACCGTGACGATCTGGGCGGAGATGGTTCTGCCGTCTGCAGTCGCCTGTCCGGGCCTCACCCGAGAGAACGGGATCCTCGTCCTCGAGGTGCAGTACAGCGATCCCGCCGATCTTGTGCAGCTGACGGTGATCCTCTCGAGCAGCGGGTCGTGGACCTCGCGGACCTGGTCGCGGGTCCTGACGCAGGCCACCGATCTCGTTGTCGGGACCGACTACTGCGAGGTGGCGATCCCGCTGGCAGCGTTCTCGGAGCTCTCGGGAACCCTCGATCCGTCGGCCATCTCCTACCTCGCCATGGTTGCGGGGAAGGCGGGCACGGACCCGCAGACACTTGCATGGCGGCTGGCCCGCATCGAGTACGATCTCGGCGACGGGATCGGGGTATCCCGCCGTGAGTCCTTCACAGACGCCCGTGATCTGGCAGAAAGTAACGCCCTGCTCATCAGGGGTGCGCAGCGGGCCGAAGAGGTCACGGGCACGGTCTCGCTGGAAGCGCAGATCCTCTCCGGCGGCCCCTACACCTACCGCGAGGACTGGGATCTCGGTGATATCGTGCATGTCGAGTATGACGGCGTGGCGAGTCTCGACGCCCGAATCGTCCAGGTGCGCGAGGAATGGGATGCGGGGTCCGGCACGACCGTAACGGCAACGCTCGGGACGGAGGCGCCGGACCTCGTGCGAGTCCTGCGGGCGGTCTCCAGGAAAGCAGACGCAGAGGTACGACGATGACAGAAAACCATGGATTTTTTGGGAGCGCGGTCGGGGACACCCGCGAGTACGACCAGCTGGCAATGGCCGCGGTCTGGAAGCGGCTGCTCCGTGACGGCGTATTTGAAGGCGTGGATTCCGAACTCGCGGTCTCGGCATCGAGCCCTGCCGGGATGAGCGTATCACTCGCGACCGGCTGGGCGTGGGTGCAGGGGTACTGGTATGAGAACGATGCAGCCAAGACGCTGACGATCGGGGCGGCGAACCCGACCCTGCCCCGTATCGACCGCATCATCCTGCGGCTCGACGTGCTCTCGGGCCGGACGGTCGGGGCCGTGGTGCTTGCGGGGACGCCGGCAGCGTCGCCGTCCGCTCCTTCACTCACGCAGACTGCTGATACCTGGGAGATCAGTCTCGCGCAGGTGGCCGTGGCAGCAGGAGCGACGTCGATCGTCGCAGGCAACATCACCGACGAACGGTGGGACGCGACGCTCTGCGGGTATGCCGAACCCCATGCCGTCGGGCTCGAATCGGTCGCGGTGCGGGAGGACAAGGATATGGGGGGTTCGTATACCCTCACGAACCTCCCGGCACCGGGGGCCGCGACGGAAGTCGCGACGAAAGGGTATGTGGACGAGATTATCGGAGCGGCGACGAACATCATCGCGGTCTCGGGGAAGACCTACCTCTGCGTCAATGCGACGTGGACGGGCAGCGCGTGGAACCGGCTCTCCACAGGATCCCCGGCGTGGGCTATTGAACTGTCCCATTCAGGGGACGCTATCACGGTCAAGCATGCTGCTGCCGGTGCGAACCCGATCAGCTGGACGGATCTGTACGTCTTCTCGAATGCGTCCGATCTGAAAGTGACGAGCATATCGGAACGGGTCGGGAGCGCGGGGATCGTGCTGAACCATGTCCTCGATGCGTCAGCTGGTGGCATCAAAGGGGGCATGGTGAACCAGACGGGCAGCCGCGCCCTGAATTCGTCCTACCAGAACACCGGCGCCGGGGAGCGGACCGTGCAGGTCGGGCTCGACGGCACGGGGAGCGGGTATTTCCAGGCGTGGATCAGCGCAAATGGATCGGCCTGGACGATTGCCGCCGGCGGGGCGAACGCCGTCTACAAGGTCGGGACGGTGTTCGTCGTGCCCAGCGGCTACTACTACAAAGTCACCGCCACGGCGGCAACGCTCGATGCGTGGTGGGAGCGAGGGTAGAGAACTATGGTTAACAGTATCATTAACATTCTGGGAGCCCATGTGCGGGCAGTACAGCGAACGATTGCAGGAATTCTCTACGACGAACCGGTCGTCCAGATCTCGCAGTCGACCGGGGACGGGGATATCGATATCAACCTCGCGAAGGTTAGAGGGGTCGCGACGTCCGTTGATGCTGATGGGAACCTTATGATCGGCCTACCGGTCGCGAAGCTCCATTGCTCCAACTCGGGAGCCATTTCCCAGGGTGGGAACTATACCTCGACAGCCGAAGATGCTAGCAGGTATTGTCGCATCACGGGCTGGGTATTCTGTGATCGGGCAGGAAGCCTGGAGATTCAGCAGTGTGCGACCGTGAACGGAACCTATCGCGCCATCCTCACTGAGGCGACAGTTGCGAGCACCCTCAAGACCTTTAATGTCAACCTGGTCTTGCCCTTTGTTCGCATCAAGTGGACCGAAGGAGGAGCCGGGGCGACGACAGCTCATGAGATCACGGCATATCTACGGGCGCTATGATGGGCACTGAAATCAACCAGCGGCAGGTGAAATACCCTACACAGCACTTTGGCTATCCCGATGGAGCGTACCTGGCATCAGGGGCAGCGACCCCTCTCCTCTGGGTGGGAGGAGGTATAGGATTTTACGTCAACCAGGGGGATGGGAATTACCTTGAGTATGCCGTGAACTGCAAGGGGGGTGAAAAACGGGTCTTTACCCCTCTGGCAAAACGAACCAATGCAGCAATCGTAGACTGTTACCTCAACGGTACCTTGGTCGCCGCAGGGCTGGATCAGTATGCTGCATCTGGTATACGGTACGTGCATCTCTACCCCGTGACCCTCAAGGCAGGCCGGAACATCCTGCGGATCAAAGCTAATGGCAAGAATCCCCTGTCGAGTGGGTATGCCATCTTTACCGGGGCCTGCTATGCCAGGGGGACGTGAGATGTCCGAAGTGGATGGCATGGCAATTGGCTTTCCTCTGGCACGGTTCAAGGACCAGGCAGATCGGTACTACTCAGCCCAGGGGATACGGATAGAACCTGGATTGTCTATCTGTGTCTCGGTAGGAACTATCAATGGTGAAGGGAGGTATAGCGAATTTGACCTGTACCTGACAGGATCAGAGACCATGCTGGACGTGGGGGCCGATAAAAACCCCTGTGGGGCCATCATTGATGTGACGCTCAACGGGGTGGTGGTCATCAATGATTATGACACCTACAAAGCCGCACCCAGGCAGTTTGTGACGATCAATGTACCAGGCATCAGTTTCCGGAGTGGTCTGAATACTGTGCGGGTGACGGTGGTAGGGAAGAACCCCTCAGCCAAGGATTGGGTGGCGAAGGTGATGTGGTGTGCAGCCCATTAACGAGATTGACGGGCTGGATGTCCCCCTGATCACCCAGGGCATTTTTGATCGCGCCATGTACAACTGGGATGAGGAGAACTACATCATCAGGAGATGTAATGCGGGATTCGGGCTGGATGATAAAGACTATAATGGGTCCTCGATCTTCTGCAATTTGGTCTGCAGCGGAAAAGAGACTACCTTGTACGTCCGATTAGGCCAGGGGCCCTGTATGGGGAATGCCCGCATCTACCTGAATGGGGTAGCCGTAGCTGATGCTGTTGACTGCTACAAGGCGGATCATGGGGTGGGGACATCCACCATTTCGGGGCTGACCTTCCTGAAAGGGCTTAACGTTGTACAGATCCGGGTGGAGGGGCACAATGCCAGTACCGATTTCTACCAGCTGGTGGTCCAGCAGGTCTTAGCGTGGTGAGAACGTATGCCAGAAATGACAAAAACCAAGGATTTCATCAACGAGCAGGGATACCGACAGATTGAGTATGAAGGGGCGGAAACCCCCTCCCCACAATCCCTGCAGGCACAGATTGACGATCTCAAGATACGGATAGGGAAACTGGAGGGGGGACGCATTAAAGGGTAAACATCAGCGGATCAGCGATTATGAGCAGGTTAGTGGCAACGGACCCGCGAATTTCGTGCCGAAAGGCAGCACCCCATACTGATTCTAACCGCTCTCTTTTTTATCTCCACCAGTAGCGACCCAAACGTGATCCGAGGCCGAATACCAGACGAAGAATGCCAGCAGACCCAGGGGAACATAGGCAATCGGTCCCAGCGATTCAACGAACATATCAGTGATAGGGGAGAAGACGATCCAGGCAATCAGGACGATCACGCCGATCACGGCCGACGCCGAGATCGTTACCAGCTTACGGGCGGCATAATTCATTATACGTGGTAGTAATGGGTCTCAAAAAATAAGGTTTTCGTACATTCGCCCTGTGCGTAGACGATGCAACAGGCGTGCGGCTATAATTTTTTCCTTCTTATCCTGAGATTATTGCAGCGGGAGCGACGTTCATTCCCTGGAGATATCCGTCCCCACGGATGTGCAGAAGCGAGTCAAGCGGACCGCGAGCGTGACGCGGGGATAAAAAATATAGAGTCCTTTTTCTCGACACCCCTTGGAGGCAGGGGTTCACATCCCCTGCTCGCTTGCCCGTACAAGCAGCGGTATCAACCGATCGAGGTCTTCATCGATCTGTTTAAGCCGTTCCATGAAATCTCTACCATAAAAGCTTCTCTTAGGATCTCGTTGATATTGTGAAAACAGAATAATATTTGGATATACCCTCAAAATGAGGTCGATAATCTCTTTATCCAGAGAATAAATTTCTTTTTGAAGAATAAAATAAAGACCCGAACCTGAATAGATCTGTATTGGTGAGGCTAAGAACTGCGCATAGGTCTTCCCATCGATGATGTTTGCAGCTTTGAACCGTGCTTGAATTTCTCTGGTTTCGTAGAGAAATCCGGTAGCAATCCTCCGGATCTCATCTTGTTGTTGGGTCGCTGCGGTTTCTGCCGCGAAGACGAATCCAACGAGCGACGCGATTAGTGCACCGAAAAGCATCTCATTTGCTGATCCTGCGGCTGTGGTCATCATATCCGCTACATACAACGGCGGCCATCCCAACCATGCATATGATGATGATATAAGTGGCGGTAAAGCGATAGATCCGACAATCAATATCAATAAACCCGCCCAAACCTTCCTCCGAATTCTATACCAGTACATTTTTTCCCCTCACACGGTCTGCATGACAATTCTTTGCTGAAAATAAATCGGGAGTTCATAAATAGTATTAGGGTATATCGCAATGTTTTTCGGCTTGCTCCGCTCAGGTTCGCGCATGGCTTATTCTCGTGCGGTCGCCCTCCTCCTGATAGCCGTCTGCATCCTCGCGGCGGGGTGCACGTCGACGCAGCACCCGGCGACCATCACCGGAGGTGCGTCGACTACTACGGCCCCGGTGTCCACCCCATCTACCGTCGGGGGCTTCGCCACGGTCGCGGCCCCACTCACGACAATGACGACCGCCACCATTCCAACGGCCGCGATACCTGTCACAGGGTCGCTCGTCGTCCGGTTCCTCGACGTCAGCCAAGGTGACGCGATCCTCCTGCAATCCGCATCCGGGAAGACCATGCTCGTCGACGCTGGCCCGACATCGGCAGGATCTTCCGTGGTCTCCACGCTCCGAGACCTCGGCATCACGTCCCTCGACGTCGTGGTCGCGACGCATCCCCACGAGGATCATATCGGCGGCATGGCAGCCGTCCTAGCGGCCTTCCCCGTCAAGGAGTTCATCGATATCGGGTATCCGCACACGACGTCGACGTGTCAACTGCCACCCGTTAAATCGGGTGGCTTGTAACTATGTCAGAGACACGCTACATTCGGCTGGTTGACAGGCAGCCTGCCTACACCAGATATACCGGCGTGGGCGATGTTCCGAGCAGCGTTGAGGTCAGCATGGAGTTCGAATCCGCAGTTACGGCAGATGAATTGGGAACCGTGACGGTTCCCCTTGTAGACGTGCCCGCATTTCGAGCATTTCTGCGAGGTGTATCGGGCGTCCACGAGAACCACGGACTTGCCAAGCGATTCGGATTTATACCGGAGGAATTGTTCGAGCTGGTAGAAACTCCAGCCATTCAGGTTCCGATTGAACTCTGTACCTCGCCGCTTCTGGACCCGGATCTTCGACAGGTCTTCGAGCGCGAAGATCGTGTACTCGGAATTAGCAATCTGTTTCGAGATGCAATGGTTGATATCAGTCATAAACCGTCTTTCTCGCCCGCTCAGGCGTTTCAATTTGCGTTTGGCGGATCGAGTGCCTTTCGACTGAAGGTCTGCCCGAAGATGCTGGTGCCGTCCCCTGATGGCACGGGTCGTGCGGGCGTTGAAGAAGGAACTGTCAGAACAGACCGCGACGTTCTTCATGCCCCGGTCGATCCCGAGGACGCGAACGATATCGGTTTGGTTTGGGGTTGGCAGTTCTATCTGGACATGGAGGTAAAAATGCCGGTTGGTGTACGAGAGTGTCGAACTTTTAATCGTTCCCTCGACGTACTGGCGGTAACAGTCCGGCAGCGTGAACTCTGCACGGACTCTGCCGCTGGTGGTGGCAATCGACGCGAAGCCGTGCAACAGACTTACCCGGACGACCCGCTGGTTGTACCGGATGGCGGCGAACGGTCGGCGTTCTGGAAGCCGTGTGCATTTGGTGGCTTTCAGCGCATCACACGCGCAATCTCGAGCCCCCTGCACCAGCGACGAAGGGAGATTCGGTATCGAAGTCCGAACATCGCGGTACGTGGCAGCATGGTTTCGCACCTTGTTATAAGTGTGGTTCGCAAACCCCCACCGTGCCGACGCGGTGAACGCTTCAGTGTACGCTCGCATTGTGTCACGCAATGCCGAAGCTCCGCAAGGGAGCAGCTGGAGTTTGACCGTAACCGAGCGTATCACACTCATATGTTCTGTATATTACACGAAAAAGGTTTTGGAGGTGACACGCAGACGCGCCCCTCCCGGCATAAACACCAGGGTCTCCGCGCTGCACGTATAATGAAGTTCACAGTCGATCGAATCGAAGAGGGGATCCTGGTCCTCCTCCTCCGCGTGGACGAGGGCGTGAAGGTAGAGATCCCGTCCGTGCTCGCGCCGGGGATCTGCGAGGGCGATATCGTCGACCTCACGATCACCAAGGACGAGACGGAGACGGATGCCGCGAAGCAGCGGGTATCGTCGCTCATCGAGAAGCTGAAGAACAAAAAGTAGCCGGTGCATACCCGATCCCCTTATCAGCACTCGGGCTGAGTCTCGAGAAGCACACCCTGGAGCCCTGCTGATCTAACGTCATGGCTCCCGGTCATCCAGCTGATATGAGGTGCATCGATGGCATCAGATCAACTCACGAATACGACCGCCTACCTCGCCGGACAGGCCCGCACCGGGATCCTGTCGCCGACCGAAGCCGATACCCTGCTCGCCTACCTGACCGAATACAAGGTCCTGCACGGCCCCTCGCCGCACTTCCTCGCGGTGCGGGGGAGCCACCTGTACCGGATCCTCCAGCAACTCCACGCCACCACAGGCAGGAGCCTCGAGACGGCATCGACGCTCGACCTCCTCCGGACGATCGACGCGATCCGATCCCTGCCGCAGTACAAACCGAACTATAGACGAGCAATGGTCCAGGCGACCAAAGTCTTCTGCGACTGGTATGCCGAGCAGCGCCCGGACCTCGATGCCGCGAAGATCCGGAAAGCACGTCTGCCCGACGGCGAGTGGAAGTGCAAAGGACCCGAGGATATCCTCACCAAAGACCAGGTCCTCGCGGTGCTGGCCGCCTGCACGTGCACGCGGGACCGCTGTTTCGTCGCGATGGTCTACGATGGCGCGAACCGGCCCTCCGAGGTGCTGGCGCTCACGTGGGGCGCTATCCAGGTGACAGGCGAGACCGCGCATTTTATCACGAACGCGAAGACCGGCATCGAACGCTACGTGCCGCTGGCGTTTGCGCTGCCCTATCTCTATGCCTGGAAGAACGAGTACCCGGGCGATCCTGCAGGGGAGAACCCGGTCTTCGTGACCCTGAACGTACATCAGGGGAAGCACCGCAAGATGACGAAACGGGCGATGGACCACCGCATCCAGGCAATCAGGAACAAGACCGGTATCCCCGTGATGCCGTCGATCTTCCGGCCGACCCGGACGACGCACGATATGGACGACCACGTGCCGATGCCGTTCATCATGCTGCGGGGCTGGGGATCTTTAAAGACCCGGATGATCGACCGCTATACCCATCTCGACCGCTCCTACATGGACCGCACGGCCCGCGAGGCTGCCGGCCTGCCGGTGACAGCGAAGGAGGAGGTGGCGGCCGCCCGGAAGCTGCAGCATATCGTCTGCCCGCACTGCCAGCAGCCGCGGCTCGCGACCGATGCCTGGTGCACCTGCGGCGAACCGTTATCAGAGGATGCGAAGGCGACGTTCGAAGCGCGCCTCGAGGACGCGAAGCGCGACCCGTTCTACGAGGCGCTGAAAAAGGATCTGCTGGCGGAATTGGGGAAGAGAGGTTAATCCTTGAACCGTTCGGCGATGAACTCTTTTGTCGCTGACTCGGCTTCTTTGCGTGCGTTCTCCCGGACGATTGCCGCCATGAGGTCGCGGAATTCAGCGCTGTTGACCAACGTGGCGACTAATTTTTCGTAATCGATCATGGCGACATCAGCACATTCTCGGTTATTGAAATAGAGGGTAAGAATCTTTGCCACAAGCCGCGAAACATTCCCCTCTTCTTCGCGGTCGGCAACCTCCTGCAATCGTCG